>JAFCZD010000781.1 GCA_019314525.1 Deltaproteobacteria bacterium | reverse complement strand
TCCTTGGTCTCTCCTTGGTCTAGCGTTGGCCTGGCCTTGGCCATGCACGCTCCTATTCGAAATAGAGTCAATGGAGAACGTATTTGACATTACGGATGAGAGTCATATATACAACGCACTCTAAATAACCGGAGGCTATATGAGCACCACGCAACAGGCGCTAATCGACAAGGCTATGGAACTCGCAGGTGGAAAGGACGCGGTCATGCGCGCCCTTTACAATGAAAAAGCCAAGGCAGCTTTTGCGGCGGGCGAGTCTTTCGAGACGCTCTACAAAAAGGACAAAGACCTGGCCTCCTGGATGGCTGGTATGCCTCTGAAAGAGATGATGTCTCTTTTCGGCGCGAAGACCTCCACCTCTGGGGGAAAACGTAGCCGTATGACCCAAGAGCAGATTCAGGTGATCCAAGAGCGCATCGTTGCTTTGGTGGTCAAGAATAGAGTCGCCATCTCCAAGGGAGAAATCGCGGCGGTTGTTGGTATTCCCGCGGAGAAGCTAACCAACTACCTGAAGATTCTAAAAGATAAGAAATTGCTCACCATGCAGGGCGAAAAGAAGAGCGCTCGATACGTCGCAGGTCCCAAAGCCTCCACAGGGGTGCGTCGTAAAGCAAAGAAGCCTGCAGCCAAATAGCTCTCTCTCTCTCTCTCCCTCCCTGATACCTAGGCCTCTTTCACCCTTCTGTGGCCTCCTCATGTTATCCTTTCGCCCGTTTGGAGTTGTATCTAGCGGTCGGAGGATGCTTATGTTGAGACACGTAGAGGCACGGGCAGGGCTCATGAGTTTCTTGGTCGTGTTGATGGCCATCAGCCCAGCGGCACAGGCCGCAGATGTGCAGGCTGACCCCTCTGACTATCGCGCCAAGCTCGCCAATCTGGGGCCCGGCGACCGTTTGCTCTTGGCGGCTGGCACCTACACCGAGCGTCTGAACATCACGAACCTCGAGGGCCGGCCAGATGCTTGGATTACCATCCAGGGGCCCGACGGCGGGGTGGCGACCTTTACGGCGAATGCCTGCTGCAATACCGTTGAAATCCGAGATTCAGCCTACGTGGCCATTGTCAATCTTACCATCGATTCCGCGGGGGCGGCCTACGCATCGGGCGTTAGCGCCAAGGATGGGTTGAACAATCTTGTGCATCATATTCGGGTAGAGGGTTGCACCTTGCTCAACCACGATGTTGGCGGGCAAAATCACGTCGCGATCTCGACCAAGACGCCTACCTGGGGCTGGATTATCCGCAACAACGTCATTCGCAGCGCAGGCACAGGCATCTATCTTGGGAACTCTGATGGCACC
This sequence comes from Deltaproteobacteria bacterium, assembly GCA_019314525.1. Lineage (GTDB taxonomy): Bacteria > Myxococcota_A > Polyangia > JAFCZD01. Next base: position 1,468 of record JAFCZD010000781.1, on the reverse strand, counting down.
TATCCATTTATTGGTGGCATCATCGAGGGCAATCTAGTGGTCGATCCCATTGGCTATTGCATGCAGGTCAAATGGCAGAAGCCACGGCCTGATATCGCAGGCATGCCCAAGACGCCGCAGCAAACGATCATTCGGCATAACGTGTTCATCAAGAACAATGAGCACGCCCCCCTGGGGGATCGGCCGAATTTACTGGTGGGTGGTTTTCCCGCGAGTGGTCCTGGCGCGGAAGACACCTATCACATCTACGGAAACTTCCTCTTCAATAATCCTCATGAGGCGTTGTTTCAGGCCTCAGGCAGGGTCGTGGTCCACGATAATCTGCTGGTAGGTGCTAGCGGGACAGCGCTCGTCTTGCGGGACCACGATCTCCCCTTGAAGGTCGCGCGTGTCTACAACAACACGATCTATGGTGGTGAGACGGGTATCACCCTCGGTGGGTCACCTGTCGTGAGTCAGGTGGTTGGCAACCTGATCTTTGCCAGGAGCGCCATCAGCGGCACCATCGCCGATGAACGGGGCAATTTGGTCGCTCAAGTGTCCGCCGCCGATACCTATGTGAGCAAGGCTTCTGTTCTGCTCGCAGAGATGGATTTCTACCCAAGCCCAGGACAGTGCGAGGGTCCAGCGATAGACCTCTCGGCGTTTTCCCAAGACCCCGACTACGATCGCGACTTCAATGGTCTCAGCAAGGGGAGCTTCACCTTCAGGGGGGCCTATGCAGGTGCAGGCAGCAACCCTGGTTGGCCCCTCGCCGCTGAGCCCAAGGTGCTCGGTTCATCACCAACGCTCGATGGTGGGGCTGTGGTGGATAGTGGGAGCGTGGATGCTGGTGTGGTGGATGCTGGTGTCGTGCTAGATGCTGGTGCCGTGGTGGATGCTGGTGTCGTGGATACTCAGGGCGACACCCTTTCGGTGGGGGGCGATGGCAACACCGACACGCTCACCGGTGGAGGTTGTAGCTGCCAGACCGGCCCACGGACCGACGCACCGCTCGCATGGCTCATGTTCTTCGCGTTCTTTGTGCTTGTCAGAAGGTCGGTAGCCGGCCGGTAGGGTGACCACCTGGGTGCCTCAGGAGAGCACCATCTCTCATCAAGGGAAGATCACTCCTTTTTTTCTATTCCGATAGTGGTATGCGCCTTGCAGCTCCCCTAAACATGGCCACCATTGGCAACCGTCTACTGGTTACACTGTTCCTTCTGGGCTTCGTCAGCCTTGCCGAGCAGACCTCGGCGAGCGCCGAGTTGTCGTGGGGTTTTGCCAAAGCCAAGAACATCCTCTTCAGCAAGTTTGCCAAGGTACCCAAGCTCAGCTCATTGCGCATCACAGGTGTTGAACTCCAAGGGTCAAAGGCGATTATTGGGCTGGAGGCCCGGGGGCGAAATACAAACCTCATGGGTGCTGAAATCGACGCCATCAAGTGGGAGGCCTTCGTGCCTGGGCTCAAGACCCCTCTCCACGGAAC
>JAFCZD010000780.1 GCA_019314525.1 Deltaproteobacteria bacterium | reverse complement strand
ATGGGGAACTTCGCCGCAAAGACGCTCCTGCGAACCAGCACGGGTATTACGCGCCTGCGGGGTCAGTTTCACAGCTATCATGGGATCCCCGTCATGCCGACGTTTCACCCCGCTTACCTGCTGCGCAACGCGGACGGCAAGCGCGCAGTGTGGACAGATCTCAAGGCGGTGATGAAGGAGATGGATCGGTTGGGCCTTTATCGGCGGCGATAGGATTTGGTACACAATGACCCCTCTAACACTGACCGAGTGCGAAGAACTCCTGGAGATTGCTCGCCGCTCCATCGCGACCTTGCTGGAATATGGAGAGCGCGCGGTCTTGGACGGCGTGTCAGAGGGGCTCAACCGTGCAGGTGGCGCTTTTGTCTCTCTGCATCGCCGTAATCCAGCGCCCGGGCAGACACGCCTGCGAGGGTGCATTGGTATCTTCGAGGCGGATGCCCCCCTCGCGGATACTGTGAGCCGTATGGCTGCCGCGGCCGCGACACAAGATCCGCGTTTTTCTCCCGTGGAAGCCGAGGAACTTGCAGAACTCGAGATCGAGATTTCAGTTCTCTCGCCGCGCCAGCGGGCGCAAGCGGAGGAGGTGGAGGTGGGACGCCATGGTGTGTACATCACCCAAGGTGTGCATCGTGGTGTTCTCCTGCCGCAGGTCGCCACGGAGGCGGGGTGGGAGCGGGAAGAGTTTCTCGCTGGCACCTGCCGTAAAGCGGGTCTTCCGGCTGACGCTTGGCGTGCTGCTACTACTACCATCGAAATTTTTTCAGCACAGGTGTTTGGCGAGGCTGAGTAGCCCGCCAGCGAAAACCCCTTTTTTGTCGGATGGAATGACATTATGCTCCCGCCTAGAGCGGCTAGACCTTCGCGGCCTAAGTCGCGAAAGATGACGGCAGAGAAATGAACGGTTCATCATTTCCGCCGAGCGTGGCGTCAGGTTGGGAGAAGCGATGGACAAGCGAGAAGTCTTGGGGATCGGGGGAGCCCATGTCGAGCAATTGGCGCTGGTCGACCGCTATCCAGAACCGGGTAGCCGAGCCGAGATGGCCGGGTACACCATGCAGTGGGGTGGCCCCATTGTTACCGCGTTGTCAACGCTGGCCAACCTTGGGTCGAGTTGCCGATTGTTGGGCAAGCTAGGGGACGACGTCTTCGGGCGCTTTGTTCTCCGTGGATGTGCCGAGTTCGATATTGATATCGAGAGCTTCGTGACGCAGAAGGGGCGTGTCTCCCCTTGCCGTATTGTGGTCGCGGAGCACGCCACACGTCGTCGTTCATCGCTGACTTCCGCCGGGAATGTAGATCCCCTTGGGCTGGATGAGGTGGATCTCTCTGCTCTTGATGGAGCTAAGCTCTTATTGGTGGATGGGCTCCATGGTGACGTACAGCTCGCTGCCGCAGAGCGGGCCCGCGCGGCGGGTACCAGGGTTGTCCTGGACGCAAGGGAAATCCGCGAAGGCATGGGCGAGTTGATGGCCATTTCGGATGTGTTGATCGCTACCGAGCGTTTTGCCTCTGAGGTGGCTCCCCGCGGCGAGATCGAAGACAGCTTGATCGAACTCTGCCGTATGGGGCCTGAGATGGTGGTGGTGAAGCAGGGCAAAGAGGGAAGCATTGGCTTGCAAGGGGAGATGCTGGTGCGTCAGCCTCCGCTCAAAGTCGAGGTGGTGGACACCACAGGCGCTGGAGATGTCTTTGTCGGGGGGTACTGCTACGGGTTGTGCGCCGGAGCCTCTCTCGAGCGCTGCATTCAGTTGGCGAGCGCCGCAGCTGGCTTGAGTTGCAAAGAGTTTGGACCCCTCGGTGGGTTGCCTTCCCGTGATGAACTCGAGCGCATCGCCTGATGCCGCGTCGGTGACCATGCCTGATAAACGATTGCTCCCCCTAAAAAATGGACTCCTTGCGGGCATCACCGCTGGGGCGGTGGTGGCGTTCGCCCTGGGGCTGGTAGATGCCTTCGGTTGCGGGCTCAGCGCGTGGCCCTTGGTGCTCGCGCTCTATGCTCCAGTGGGGCTACTCGTCGGATTCTTCGTGGGAGGAATTGTTGGCGGGTTGAGAGGGTTACTCGGTGACGCTGGGTTGATCGAGTCGCTCCGCGAGCGGCCTGAGGTCGACCGTGGTCTTGCGGCGGCGGTCATCACCATCGCGTGCTGTGCGTTCTTCGAGCTAATCGTCGTCACCTCCTTCGTGGGTGGTCCAGCGCTGGGCATGGCTCGGAGGGAGCTCGCGGCGCTTTCGTCGGGGTTGGTTGCCGCTGGCGGCGTGATAGTGGTGGGGTTCTTGGCGGTCCCCCTCTGGCAGTTCTGGAGAGGCGTCTTTGCTCGCTTGCCGCGCTCCGCGCGCTTCCCCCAAAGCCTGGTGATGGCGGTGGTGGGCGGCTTGACCCTCGTGGGCATCTTGTCCCTTGTGCTCTCGCAAATCGATTGGCGAGTCTTACGTTTTGGGCCCTGGGTGGCGCTTGCCCTGCTGCTTGTGTTGAGCGTGGCTGGCACCTGGTGGCTCTACCAAGGCCGCGTCATGGCGACAGCGCTCGTGATGGCGGCTGTGGCCCTGGTGCTGACCCTCACTATCCCTGCGCTGGGACGAAACAATGAGGTGGTGCAGCAGGTGCAAGAAAAAGGTTGGCTCTCGCCCCTGCTGATCAGCACGGGCCGTGCCCTTGGGGACCGAGACGGGGATGGGTACGCCAGCTGGCTGAGCGGCGGCGACTGTGATGATAAGAACGCGATGATCAACCCCGCAGCGCGGGATATCCCAGGCAACGGGATCGACGA
>JAFCZD010000779.1 GCA_019314525.1 Deltaproteobacteria bacterium | reverse complement strand
ACAAGACGCTGAGCATCGGAGGCACCAACGCGGCCCCTGACGCCACGGCCATGGGGCAGATAGCTGAACTCAAGACGAACTATCGGTGGACCATCACATGCACGGGCTGCTGAGCTAGGCAGCTATGAGGGAGCACGAGGTTACAAGCCGGCAGGATGGTAGCGCATCCTCCATGCTGGCCTATTTGGGCGCGCCGATCTGGTTCGCGACTATGGGCCTGTGCAATATCGTGCAATCGGTGGTGGGGGAGCATTCATGTGCCACTGGCAGCCGCTGTGGTCGACCATCCCTGCGACCCAAGTTGATGTGGGAGCCTGTTGCCAAGGCGACCTCCCCAGATGTCACCTTCGATAACCCCCGCTAGCAACGTTGAAGGCGGCGAAGGTGCAGCCTATGTCTACTTTGGATTGGTGACAGACCCCAGCTCTGCCCCTGATATCACCCTCGAAAACCCGCTACACCAAATGCTCAACGCTGAGCCTTGGCGGGGTGTCTCACCCTGACCTTCGACACCCGCTCGATGCGACCACGCACCGCCAGCTCCTTGGGAACGCTAAGCTTCAGTTTGCGCCCCAGCGCCGCCATGGTGGAGTCCTTCACCTCACCTACCACGCTCAACGCCACTTGGTTCGGCGCCTTCTCTCGTGGATAGAGACGCAGATGCAACAGGGCGTGGCTCAAGTCGCTGCCGGCTTTGGTCCCCTCCAAGCGCGTGTCCATGGCCTTGAGCACGCCCTCAGCATCGTTAACCAGCGCCGAGCGCTGCTCAGCGGGAACGCGCCTTCCTGTGTCTGCGTAATGCAACGCGACGTCGGTGGAGCGGAACATGCCGGCGCGATCATAGCCCTGCAAGCCGCTGACATAGAGCTTGCGATCCTTCGCCTTCACCTTTCGCGGGGACGCATAACGCTTGTCGTCACCCGTGAGCCCCGACGCGGCATCGTCCACAGATGGCGCCCCATAGGTGGCCGCGATCACGTTGTCGATATGTGTCGCGGCCCGGAGCATCTCCGCGGTAGCACGATCCTCGCCCACACGAGTGGCCTTCAGCGCAACCCGTGCTCCTTGAAGACGTGACTCGAAGAGTGAAACCTGGGTTTCGAAGTGGTTCCGAGCCCCCTGCCCTTTGAGGTCAATGGAGAGCACATTGTGTTGAGCCTGACCAAGGTCGATCTCCACGCGTTTTTTCACCAGCAGCTTGGCTGAAAAGCTATCCACCACAGCAAAGTAGTCGCGGATCAAGAACACCTGATTGGGGCTGACCTGAGCACCACCAAAGCGCCTGGAGATTCGCGTCTTAATATGTGCGATGTACTTATTGAGCCCCCCACTCACGGTATGGGCCTTGCGTACAATATCCACCAAGCCAACGTTCAGCGTGTAGTTGTTTCTGCCTGGCAGCTCAACCAACAGGCGCTTGTCGAGTTGGGAGAGCCTGGAGCGCAGACGCTCTGTGTGGGCCTCTCGTGCGTCAAGGAGCCGCTCAACTCTGGAAAACTCGAAGATTACAGCGCGCTTGTGAGGCCGGTAACGAGAACGGCTCAGCCGCGCCGCCGCGCCAGCCTGGTCGTAGGTCGATCCGATGCCTCCACCATACCAATGCCGAGGATCTCCGCTGATGCCACGCTTACCTGAGATCTTGTCGCGTATGGATGTGCGAGCCAAGATTTTCGCAAAGATATCCCCAGCCTTACGATGCAGCTTCCGTACGGCGAGACGGGTGGCAGCGCTCTCACTGCGAAAGGCAAAAGCGACACCTTTGAAGTCGTGGTATTGGCCGGCGATCAGGGGGCGGAGCTGAGGGTCCTTCATCACCAAACGGTGCACGATGGCCTTATGCACATTGCAAAGGGTCGTCACCAAATCGTAGTCATGGAGCACCTTGTCGTTGAGGTCTTTGAGGATGGAGTTCTCCGCGACATAGACCGTCAGGCCTAGCTGCTCCTTCTTCATCAGGTCTACAAATCGTGCTGTCTGCGTATCGGAGATGCGTTTGAAGCTGGCGTGCTTGTTGCGAAGCTGCGCCAACGCTCCCTCGGCGTGCGAGCGCTGGGTGACAGATGGAGTTGGGTGGGTGACAAGACCGCTACGGGGATCAGGGGGTGGTGGATCCGCTAGCCCCTTGCTTGGGGTCGCATGTCCCAGGCCAGCACCCGCGACTATCAAGTAAGTCACGAAGATCGTAGCGATAGAAGGAACAAATGGGAGTGCAGACCGTCGGTTCATACCCACACAACGAAGCAAGAGACATGCCATGCCATGCGTCGAAAGCATAGGCCTTTTGAAGGGTAAGTCGCTCAATGCACACTGCTCAACACCCGTTGGTGTTCACAGCCCAATCGTGGTTTGCCCGTAGGTCTTCCACCAGAACACACGCTGCTGCACTGGGTGCAGCGTTGGTTCCGCCGCTGATCCAGAGGATCTTTGTGCCCTGGTAGAAGTGTTTCGTTCGGTCGGTGTAGATGTCATTGATGATCGCATCCACGGCGCTTTCGCTCAGCTGATTATCACGGAGATCGATGGAGCGCATGGCTCTCATGCCGAGAAACGCGCCGGGTTCATAGCCTGTGAGCGCGTTTGAATTGAGCATCATATAGGCCAAGAGCCTGAGCCCACCCATTTCCGCCGGGATAGATCCCGTGAGCTGGTTATTGTGGAGTTCCAGGCGGACGAGACCGGAGAGCTGACCCAGCCCTCTGGGAATGGCCCCCGTCAATAGATTCGAGTGGAGATACAAACTTTCCAGCAGCGAGAGCTGGCCGATGTCAGCG
>JAFCZD010000778.1 GCA_019314525.1 Deltaproteobacteria bacterium | reverse complement strand
GGACTTCGCTGCAGACGTGAACTCGATTCTTCGCCTGGGTGCGCAGCTTTACGTCGGGTGGCAGTGGCGCTGAGAGGCTCCCTCTACCGACATCGCAGTGGCGCTGAGAGGCTCCCTCTACCGACATCGCAGTGGCGCTGAGAGGCTACCCTCTACCGACATCGCACCTGCTCAAGCTTGTTGTCTGGACAACAATTGAGCGCCCCTGCTCGGCGCGCTCTTCGCCACCCGTCTCCTTTTCATAATTTCGGCACCTTGCGAGACGCCACGATCTGGCACGCATCTTGGTTATGTGCGCGGCGAGAAAGGACACACTATGCACATACCATCACTCACCCCGAAACTCGCCACCGTCTCGTCGTCCCTCATGTTCGTCGCCCTCGTAGGGTGCTACGGCTCCGCGCCGCCCCTGCCGCCCAAGGTGGCTTTGCCAACCCGGACTCCGGGTGCACCCATCGTGCTGACGACCAAGACGAGAGTCCGCATCGAGAGCGTGCGCAAAAAATCGCAGACATGTCCCAAGGGGCATACCAAGGAATCGCAGGCATGCATCGTTACCCATTACACGGTGAAAGAGCCCGTGCGAAGAACTTCCTCCAACCTGACCTATGGTGTCGAGCCCCTTAACTACGCGCAATTCAAAGTGATGACCGATCCGCATTTCGACGAGAAGCTCGAACGACTTGCGCGTTATTCCAAGGTTTGCAGGCGCGCCAATATCCCGCGATGGGTTGGGATCGGCCTCTCGTTAGCAGGTGCAACGCTCCTTGGCATCGCGGCCGCCAACGACGCCCCAGCGGCAAGCTACGCCGGGATTGGTAGTGCTGGTGGTGGTGTCGCCTCGTACGCGCTGGGCTACTTCATCTGGGGAGGGAAACGTTGTAACGATGCACGTGCGATCTATCGCAAGGTGGATCTCTCGCGCGACGAGCAGCGGGTCGAGGTGCACGGCGAGCGCGCCGCAGAGTTGATGAAAAAGCGAGTGGACGAGTTCAATATGAGGCAGACGACCGCGACCAAAACGGCCCACCAATAGCAAGCTCGGGGTATATTGGGTAGAGTTTGAAAACGATGCCTCGCAGCCTTCTACCTCTCTACGCTTTCCTCTCGCTGGCAGCGGCGTGCGGCACAGCCCGCTACCCGGCAGACGGGAGCCTCGCTGATGGGCCGCCCATCGAGGACTCCGATTTTCTCAGCGACAGCATGGAACGCGACGGTGACCTTGACCTCGACGACCCAGACGCGGACCTCCCAGGCGATGGTCCACAGCAGGATTGGAGGTACGACGCGCCGCTGGAAACATCGGCCTACGATTTCACACCGCAGATGTCTTGCCGCGCATTGCCTTTGCCTTGCCTGCCCACGTCCACACCAGATCTGGTCGAGGTAACGGGCTCTACCGAGATGGAGGCTGCCTTCAACAAGGCGACGGCCGGCCAGACGATCCAGGTGAAGGGCCTCGCGCTTGGCGACGGCTGGATCATTCCCCCCTACGTCACGCTTCGTGGCTGCGCCAGCGCAAGCATCGAGCGCTTGATCCGCTTCGAGGGCTCAGGCGGCGCGATCGAAGGCTTCACCGTCTCCGGATATATCGTCGCCAACAAGACCGGCACTTACGCCATTCGCGCGAACCACTTCGTCGCGGGCAGCACCGAGCCGGCCTTCGCGGTGACGGCGCAAGATGCGAATATGCCAGTGACGATCACCGCCGTGGTGGATGGAAATATCTTCTCGAAGAGGCAACATGGCATCCGCGTGCGCACCGACTGGGACACCGGCACCCGTGATCTAAATGTGACGATCAAGAACAACATCTTCACAGGCGTCGACTCAGCGATCACCGTCAGCGAATCAGGCGCGGCGGGACACATCAGCGTATTTATCGAGCACAACACGATCTACGGCTTTGATCGTGGCGTCATCTTCGAGCATCTCCAGACGCCTCCGGCGCTCCGCGCTACGGTCTTTATGGAGGGTAACGAAGGTATCCGCTCCAACGGCCCCTACGATGTTTTGGACAGCCTAACCTGGAAGGTCATGACACCAGCGGTGACACCGGCGCGCCAGGGCGTGCTAGCCATCGGCGCCCCACAGTTTGTCGACGCAGCGAACGATGACTTCCGTTTCCCACCGAGCTCACCGCTCGTCGATAAGGTCGCTCCGACAGCGAGGGTCCCCGATACGGACTACTACGGTTGTTCGCGCCCCGTGGCCATCTCTGGCGCCGAAGCACGCGCCGATATCGGCGCCATCGAGCTTCAGCATTAACCAGACGTACGGCGACTTGGCCCCTATCTGCCATGCCTATTCCTTCTTGGCGATTCCTTCTGTTGTCCAGACAACACTATCGACTCCGCCCCTCTGGGAGATACGCCGGAACCTAAACTCAACACCTTAGCGCGTCTCTCGGCTGGTCCGCCCCTTGCACACGTCGCGGCCAAATAGTGAGGACGAGCTCATCATGAGAAATCGAAACCTGCTTATCTATGGTACCGCCCTGCTGATACTCGGCTGTGCCGGCAACGATGACAACAGCAACAAGCTCGATGCCGATGGCGCGCCGCCGCAGAGCGACGGGCTCTCCTGCCCCGAGGCGCGCGATTGCCGCGGACGTGCGTGCGGGCCTGATCCGGTGTGCAGTGTCTCGTGTGGAAGCTGCTCAGCGGGAACCTGCAACGCACTGGGCACCTGCCGCGCCGAGCCGACGTGTGATCCAGCTTGTGTGGCTGGCGAACGCTGCAAGAACGGCTTCTGCGTCAAACCCGAAGGCTGCTCG
>JAFCZD010000777.1 GCA_019314525.1 Deltaproteobacteria bacterium | reverse complement strand
GGCGACGCAAGGGGTCTGCGTCATCACCGGGCAGGTGAGGGTCTGCACGGGTGCACCCACGACGCTTACGTCGTCGATCACCGTGGGCGCCTCACCAGCGGCTTGAGGCAAAAGCACGACCTTCAGCCCAGCGGCGATGGTGTCGGCTTTGAGCTCGGCCGAAAAACACGCGCTGGCGCCAGAGGTGGTTGGGAAGCCATCGAGGGTGTTGAGGTAGGTGTCGAATTGGTGCTGAGCGGGGTTCACGGCTTCGTCGGCCACGGGCACTGTGAGCAGCCCGGTGATCCGACTTTTGGCCAAATCGGTGGGCGTAGGCACCACGGGCGATGGCAGCGTCGGATCGAAGAGCGCCTGCCCGGTCCCGGCACCGTGTCGATCTCTTTTGCACAGCCCCCAAGGGCCATCGCCAAAGTCAGTGCAGTTGAAACCGCACCCAAGGCATTGCTCCTAAACAACCTCATGATCCAAGCCTCCGTCCCTTCATGGAATATCGATGTCTTGCTTTTACCTAGGGCGTCGTGGGTTCAGAAGAGTATTTGCGAACAATCCCCGCCCAAGGGTCTTTTCCAGATTTTTACGGGGATACCAGGATGCGCTCGGCAGGTCAACTACCCAAAAAAAGGTGGGGTCTAGAGGTTTTTGGGGGCTGCTAGCTGTGTTGGCCTCCTGCTATGGTGACGTGGCCTTGGGGGCCTTTGGTGAGGATGTTCATAATGGAAAAAAACTTCGACTCTCAAGATGGCTACGAGCAAGAACAGAAGGAGTACTCCCCGCCCACCACGGGTGGCGATCGACCCCTCGCCGTGGTGGCTATGGGGGGCCACGCCTTCATGCAACACGGTGACAGCGGGACCATCGAGCAACACCACCACAACGCGGCGGAGGTCTCGGCCGTGCTGATGACCCTGGTGGAGCGCGATTACAACCTGGTGATCACCCACGGCAACGGACCCCAGGTGGGGCAGCTGCTGCTGCAGAATGATCTCACCCACGAGCAAGTGCCGCCCATGCCGCTGGATGTTCTGGTAGCCGACACTGAAGGCTGGCTGGGTTATGTGCTCCAGCAAGCGCTGCTCAACCAACTCCGGCGGCGCAATATTCATCGCTACGTGGTGTCCATGATCACGCAGGTGCAGGTGGATAAACGCGACCCCGCCTTCAGCAAGCCTACCAAGCCTGTGGGTCGTTTTCTCTCCCAAGAGGAGGCAGAGGCCCGACGCGACGAGCTGGGTTGGGTGATCGCCGAAGACGCCGGTCGCGGGTGGCGACGTGTGGTGCCCTCTCCGCGCCCCTTCAAGATCGTACAGCGCAAGATGATCCGTGACGCGGCGCTCAACGGGCATATCGTCATCGCTGGAGGCGGAGGGGGCATCCCCATCGTCAAGAACGCCCACGACGACTATGAGGGTGTGGAGGCCGTCATCGACAAGGATCTCACCTCGAGCACCCTCGGCGTGAATATTGGCGCCGAGCTGCTGGTGATCCTCACCGACGTGGACCAGGTCTTTGTGGACTACAAGAAACCCACGCAACGCGCCTTGGGCGCGGTGACGATGGAAGAAGCCGAGCGACTGATCACCGAGGGGCACTTCCCCGCTGGCTCCATGGGGCCCAAGGTGGAGGCGATCTACGAGTTTCTACGCAAAGGGGGCAAGCGTGGCATGATCACCAACGCCGCCACCCTCGAGGCCGCCCTCGAGGGCCGTGGTGGCACACACTTCGTGGGGCGCCTTTAATGACCAAACGGCTGCTGCTCCGCGATATCTACCACCTCGTCTCTGGCGCCAACGCTCCACGCCAACGTGGCGTCGATCTGATCATTGACTGTGACAAGGGTGTGATCGCCGACATTGGCGAGTCACTGCCGCGGGGTGACGCGGAGGTGATCGATTGCTCTACCAAGCTGGTGATCCCCGGCCTGGTGAACACGCACCATCATATGTATCAGACGCTGCAGCGTAATATCCCGGTGGTGCAGAACGTGGAGCTCTTCGACTGGCTGAAGAAGCTCTACCCCATCTGGTCGCACCTCGACGCCGAGACGGTGATCACCTCAACGCTGCTAGCCTGCGCAGAGCTGCTCAAGACAGGCTGCACCACCACCACCGACCATCATTACGTTTTTCCGCGCTCAGTGTCGGAGAACCTGATCGCCCTGCAGGCGTCATCGGCCAAGAAGATCGGCATCCGCTTCGCGCCCACTCGTGGCAGCATGTCCCGCGGCGAGGAGGACGGCGGGTTACCACCCCAGTCGCTGGTCCAAGACGAGGATACGATCCTCGCCCAGAGCGAGGCGCTCATCGCCAAGCTGCATGATGAGAGCCCGCTCTCCATGTGTAGGCTGGCCCTGGCGCCCTGCTCGCCCTTTTCTGTCTCCGCCGAGTTGATGCAGAAGACAGCCGACCTCGCTCGCGCCCATGGCGTGCGCTTGCACACACACCTCGCCGAGACCCTCGATGAAGAGCACTACTGCCAAGAGCAGCACGGCTGCCGTCCACTGGCGCTGATGGAGAGCTGGGGCTGGCTCGGCAGCGACGTCTGGTACGCCCACGGCATCCACTTCAACGACGAGGAGCTCGACTTATTGGCTCGCACCCAAACAGGCGTGGCCCACTGCCCAACCTCGAATATGCGTCTCGGCTCGGGGATCGCCCGCATCCCGGAGATGATCGACGCTGGCATCGGCCTCGGGCTCGGGGTGGACGGCAGCGCCTCCAACGACAGCTCTGATATGCTCGGCGAGCTGCGCAACTGCCTCCTGCTGCAGCGAGTGCAGAAGGGCGCCGACGCCATCAACGCCGAACAGGTGCTCGAGCTCGGGACACGGGGCGGCGCTCAGCTTCTGGGGTGGAGTGAGATTGGGACCCTCGAGCGCGGCAAGGGCGCAGACCTCGCTATCTTCGAGATGGCGCGCTTGGACTACGCTGGAGCGCTGAGTGATCCCCTGGCGGCGATCATCTTCTCAGGCAGCTCGCACCTCGTGGACACCACCATCGTCAATGGTCCGCGTCACCCACATCGATGAGGAGAAGCTGCGCGATCAAGCCAACGCTATCTCCAAGCGTATGCTGGAGGCAGAAGGCTATGATACGGGGTGGATGCCCTGAGGCAGTCCAAACTGAGGCAGTCCAAAGACCCAGGCCCTAATAAAGACCCACCTACAGAACACCCGGCGCTGCAAATGCAGCGCCCAAAGAAACATGGCGTGTGGTCAGACGAAAAGCATTCGAGCCGGAATGGAGCCGCCCCGCACCCGCGGAGGGGGCGGCGGAGAAGAGGCTCGAACCTTTTGAATCAGAGAACTAGGCAGTAAAAAGGTCGTCGAAGAGCTTCTTGCCCTCGGCGTTGAGCTTGTAGAAGCTCGAGCTGCCCTCTTTTTGTGCGATCACGATGCACGTGGGCTTACTGCGC
>JAFCZD010000221.1 GCA_019314525.1 Deltaproteobacteria bacterium | reverse complement strand
AGCTGTAATCTCCGCCCCGGCAAGCTTCGACGAGCAGCAACGCGCTCACCTGGAGTGCGCCGCTCGCTTGGCAGGGATCGACGTGGTCGCGCTCATCGAAGAGCCCGTCTCTGCAGCTCTGGCGCATGGGTTAGGTCGCCCCGAGGGTGAGCTGCTGGCGATCTACGATCTCGGTGGAAGCGCCTTTGATTGCTCCGTGATGGAGATCCGCGCCAAGCGCTGCCGCGTGCTCGCGTCTGGCGGCAACTCCTGGCTAGGGGGTGACGACTTCGACCTGGCGATGGCAGAGCACAGCGCTGAACTCTTCAACATTCAGTACGACGTGGACCTCGACGAACACCCACAGCAGTGGCATCGGCTCTTGCGCATCTGCGAGGGCATGAAGAGGCAACTCAGCGATGAGCCCGTGGCGAGCATGGAGCTGATAGATTTCCTGCGAGAAGACGACGAGCTCCTGCCCCTCGAGATCACCTTTGACCGTGGCATCATGGGGGAGCTGACCCGCGAGCTGCTGGAGCGCACCGTGGCCGAGCTGGAGGACGTCCTACGCATCGCCGGCGTCGACGCGGATGAGCTCTCACGGATCGTGCTCACCGGAGGTCAGTCGCAATCTCCCGTGGTGCAAGACTTTCTGCGCAAGGCGTTTGGCCCACGCTGCGAGCTGGCACCCGATCCGGAGTTCGCGACAGTGTTCGGCAACGCAATCTACGCCCGCTTTCGCAGCCTCGAACTCAACCCCACCACAGGCGCAACCAGGGCCGCCCGCTGTACCGCGGGTTGCGCCGCAGAAGACCGTCTTTAGGGCAAAGTGATGAAACCTCATCGCACGGTTCGAGGGCACCGCCAGGCAAAAGGTGCTTCTGCGGCCCTTCCTTCCCACTCGGTCCAGTTCCGAGGATCTGAGAGCATGCCCTCCCCTATGCAGTTCAGGGTGTGCACGAGCCCTGCAGGCATGAAAACGCCGCGGGGTTCCGTCGCACGACACCAGGTGGCCACCGGCTGCGAACGCGTCTTGTAGGTAAGGTAAATGCACCCCGGTCTGTCTACTTCGAGGGCGAGAGCGAGACTGCACAAGGCTATCAGGCCCAGCGCCGCAAGAGTGAGGGTGTGCATCCAGCGCCTGGGAGGCAAGCGGCGGATCACGCGCAAGATCTCGAACTGCTCAGCCATGGCCGCCGAGCGGTAACCGCTCTCCCCGCGGGCGACCGAAACCCACCGCCCCTCGAGGGTCACGTCATCTCCCACGTTGAGCGTCTTATGAGCTTTGCCGCGAAAAAGCCCACGCTGGCCGTCTTGCAGCAGACACCCTTGGGCGTCTACATCGAGCGAACGTCCATCGTCGGTGCACACAAAGAAAGGCGGCAGCGGCCAGGCGGCCTTTCCGTCGGTGATCAGCACCGGGCGTGACGTCCCGCCGGGCCCCACCACGCGCCCGCGTAGCTGCATCAACCCACTCGAGATAGACGGCGCGCCTCTACGAATGACGACGATGAGATAAGCGGCGGTCCCAAGGGCAAGCAGGCAAATGGCCCACCATGCGCCCGATTGTGTGAGCAGCGTGTGCATGAGGATCAGACAGCAGGTCGGCCGGAAAAGTTCCCCATCACGTCATGACCTCGTGCACGAAAACTCGCCATCATTCCCGCGCATGCGCGAATCTTAGGGTCCACCGGGTGCGCTCTCCGCGATCCGTGTCATTCCCGCGCACGCGGGAATCTTAGGGTCCACCGGATGCCCCCTTTCGAGGGCATGACGGACGTGGATGCATGCCCTCCCTCGATGATTCTGTTGTATGCTCGACACAAAAGGGGCCTGCTGATGTGGTTCGAAGATCTCATGGGTTTCGCCGAGGCGTCGCCCACGCAAGTGCGAGAGAACATCAAACACACGGGAGACTCTCTCGTGTCCAAGGTCAACGCACGCCGCGTGCGCTGCGGACGCCTCACGCTACCGAGCCTCGCGGAGCTGCGAGAGAGCACGCACCCTGTGCTCTCTGACAAACGCGCCAGCCTCAGCGAGGTCGTAGCCGACGTGCGAGCCTTGCACGAAGACCCCGCCAACGTGGGCGCGCTCTTTCAGGCCGCGTCGCAATTCAACCTCCTCGAGATGGCCAGCTCCTCTGTCACCCCCGAAGCGGGCGTCGGCGTCTACGAGCACGACTGCACCCAAGGCCCCGCATGCGCTATGGCCTGCGGAGGCGGCACGATCTTTCGCAACTACTTTGCGCCAGTGGGCGACCAGCTCGGCCAGACCGCTGAGCACCAGATCAACGGCCTCGCCGATCTGCTCTCCGCCTTGGGAAACCCCAAGCAGTGGAACGTGCGTAACGGTTACGCCCTGCCCACCATCGAAGGGCTCCACGAGGTTAACGCCAAGCTCGCCGCCGCGTCCGACGAAGAACGCGACGAACTCCGCGGCCACCTCCGTATCGGCGTGCAACACGACGTCGAGGTGTTGGGCACAGAGCACCTCGTCACCCAAGTTTACGGCTCAGCGTTGCCCGTAGCCTATGGCGTGAAACCGGCAGAGCTGTGGGAGCCTTTCGCGCGCCTCGTGCTCGAAGCCTCTTACGAGGCTACCCTGCTCGTCGCGCAGCAGCAGGGGATCTGGGTGGTGTACCTCACGCTCCTCGGCGGCGGCGTCTTCGGCAACCACGAGGACTGGATCCGCGACGCCATCCTGCGCGCCCTGCCCCTCGCAAGGGGCCTCGATGTGCGCATCGTGAGCTATGGGCATTCCAACGCCATGGTGCAGGGCATCGTCTCGTCAGCGTCCTGACAGATTCGACAATGAGCCGTTTATGGCTCATAATTGGCTCACATGCTGAGGCTATTAGGTGACACAAAGGCTCACTCCTTGAACCTTAACTCTGGAAAAACCCCATCATGACCTACCTCTGGCAGCTCCCAGCCTGGCCTGTTCTTCGATGGGACAACCAGGCCTTGCTGGAGCCCCTCGGTGAGGCCCGATACCTCCAAGGTCGGCTTTTCGGCCAACTGCGCACCCTTGGCGTCGAAGAGGAGCAGGCGCTCGAGGTCGAGACCATCGTTGATGAGGCAGTCACCACGTCCGCTATTGAGGGCGAGAATCTCCCCCCTGACGCAGTCCGTTCATCCATTGCCCGGCGACTTGGGCTCGACCATGCCGGCCTGCCTACCCCGCCTCGAAACGTCGACGGCGTTGTCGAGATGTTGCTCGACGCTACACTCAACCACGCCCTGCCCCTTACTCACGAGCGCCTCAAGGGCTGGCAAGCCGCCCTCTTCCCGACGGGGTACTCGGGCATCCGCAAGATCGTCGTGGGTGACTGGCGCGGCGGCCTGGAGCCGATGCAGGTGGTGTCGGGGCAACTGGGCGCTGAACGCGTGCACTTTGTCGCGCCGCCTGCCCATCGCGTTCCTGCAGAAATGGACCAATTTCTCCACTGGTGGTCCGTTGACTCAAAGGATCTGACCGGAATGATCCGCGCTGCGGTGGGCCACCTTTGGTTCGAAACGATCCATCCTTTTGAGGATGGCAACGGGCGTGTCGGTCGAGCCCTGGTTGACATGGCCCTGGCGCAGGAAGAGGGTCGCTCTCATCGCCTGTACAGCCTGTCGTCGCAAATCCTCGCCGAGGGGCGGGCGTACTACCAGGCCATCGAGGCGGCTCAGAGCGGCAGCGGCGACATCACGAGCTGGTTGACGTGGTTTCTCGGCTGTGTTGCACGCGCCATCGAACGCTCCGAGGCGTCGGTGCAGACAGCGGTGGCGAAGGGACAGTTCTGGCAGCGTGCCGTGGGGCATGAGCTCAACGCGCGCCAGACCAAGTTGATCAATCGGCTGCTGGATGCCGGGCCCGGAGGCTTCAAGGGAGGGCTGACAAACAAAAAGTACTGTGCAATGACCAAGGCCTCGAAGGCCACAGCCACCCGTGACCTGACAGACCTACTCAACCGAGGAATCCTCGTTCGGGTGGGGCAAAAAAGAGGGACGCGCTACGATTTAAACTGGGAGCTGACGAGATAGGCCAGTCACCATCCAACGCGGCACCATCCAACTTCCAACCGCAACACAACCAACAGGTGATGGCTCTTCTGATTAGAAGCCGGAGGCGACGATGCCTGGCCTGGAGTTGGTCAACAAGACGCTGATGATCACGGTCTTCGTCACTGTGATGATGCTCCTCGTAGAATATCTCAACGTGCAGACCCGAGGCCTGGTGCTCGACGCCTTTGGCCACTCGCGCTGGCGCCAATATGTCGTCGCAGCACTCCTTGGGGCCATCCCCGGCTGCCTTGGGGCTTACGCAGTCGTGGCGCTCTATGTGCATCGCCGGCCTCGGCGCGCTGGTGGCGGCGATGGTCGCCACGAGTGGCGACGAAACCTTCGTCATGCTGGCGCTCTTTCCGGCCACAGCCGCCTGGATGACGGCGGCCCTGGCGCTCTTGGGCATGGCCGCAGGCTGGCTCACGGACAGGGCGCTACCCGCTGGCGTCCTTGGCAACTCGGGCGCGGACCATGAACTCGAACTGCATGAGGAGGCGAGCTGCCGCTGCTTCGTGGCAGCGACGATCCGTTCGGATTGGCGCCCTCCGAGCCCCTACCGAGCCACCTTGACGTTGAGCTTGTTGCTCGTGCTGCTCGCCCTCGCCAGCGGCCGGGTCGGCCCCATGGGGTGGGGATGGAAGCGCGTAACCCTGCTGCTTCTGATCAGCTTTGGGCTCTTCATCGCGAGCACTGTGCCCGAACACTTCCTCGAAGATCACTTGTGGCGTCACGTCGTCGTGCAACATGTGCCCCGCATCTTCCTCTGGACCCTCGGCGTCTTTGTCGTGCTAACCCTGCTCCAGCGATTCGTGGATCTTCCGACGCTGCTCTCGGTGAACCCGTGGCTAAACCTGATGGTGGCGACCCTCGTCGGCCTGCTACCAGAGTCCGGCCCACACCTAACCTTTGTGGTGATGTACGCCGACGGCATGGTCCCACTGAGCATCCTCTTGCCAGCTCCATCGTGCAAGATGGTCATGGGATGCTGCCGCTGCTCTCAGCCTCCAAACGAACATTCGTCGTCGTGAAGCTCATCAACCTGCTCGTTGGCGTCCTAGTGGGTGCTGTGATGCTGGCGGCGGGTGGGTAGGATCGCCGCTGCCCTGGGTTCGTATTTGACCTTGGCCCAGTTGAAGGATTTGCGGCTTCGAGACCAGTCTCCGTGAGTCAACAGGTCGCTACTCTGGAACGAAGGCGATTATTTGCGGAACGAAGTCGATCCAAACATTGAGTTCACCTGTGTCTGGGAGCCCGATCACACCACCGACCACGATCACGCGCCCATCGGGCAAAAGGGTGGCGGTGTGGTAGCGGCGGGGAAAGGGCATGGGAGGCAAGGGTTCGTAGGTGCCGTCTGCCGAGAGCAGCCCGCTGCGGGGTCCGGGGCTCCTTGACTCCTGGGCCTCTCTGGATGGGTCGGTGGGATCGTCGCCAGCGAGCAAGAGCACGCGGCCATCAGCGAGCGCGGTTGCCGTGTGACCGTCGCGAAAGGCGTCGGGAATCTCAATGAGTTCTTGCGTTCCTTCGGCGAGATCCACCAACGTGGCCGAGTCGCTCGCCGGATCGTAGAAATAGCGATCACCGCCTTCGGTGTACCCGCCACTCAGAAGAAGACGACCATCAGGCAATTGGGCGGTGCTGTGGTAAGCGTGTGGCATCAGCATCGCAGGGCCCTCGGTGACCTCAAGCGTCTTCACGTTGAAGAAGGTGCTACTGGGCGCGAGAGTGGCGACCCCGCCTGCCCGCCAAAGGCGCTCGCCGTCAATCAAGATGCTGCTGTGCCGGCAGCGGTAGTCATCCTCCATCTTGCTCACGGTGAACCACGCATCCTGCCCCGGCTCGTAGGTCTGGACGTTGGGTAATCCAGGGGAGCGGTCTAGAACTGCAGGCTGGATCTCCAATCACACGCCCGTCAACCCAATGAAGGGCGCCGAAGATGCGCGTGAGCCCACCCCACGCGACCTCCCCCCAGGAGGCTCCCGAGCTTGCGTCCAAGTCAAAAATCTCGGCTGTGGTTCCTAGGGGTTTGCCTATGATGAGGTCTCCGTTGCCGCCATCCATCAGCACCGTGCCATTGGGCAGGCGCAGCGAGGGCTTTACTGTGCCACCCCACACCAGCATTGACCGGTGCGCACATGCTATTTGGCCACGCGCATGGCCGACGGCAACGCAGGCGGCAAAGCGGGCCCGATGCAGAAGCGCTACTTCAAAGATGGCCTCACGGCCGTGACCCTGGTGCCCATCGCGCAGCAGGTGGGCGTGATGCGCGTGCTGGCTGGCTCCCTCGCCAAAGCTGACGACACCGCCATCGCCGGACACGCCTCGGGCATCGAGATGGCCGCCAACGCCCTCGAAGACGGAATCGACGCCCATCAGATCGCAATTCAGGGCGCACAAGTCGCCTATGGCCAGTTGGTCGAGGGCCGCCAGGCGTGGATCCGCGTCTATGAAAAGACCTACGGCGAGCTGGTCGTGCGCATGGGCAAGCGCAGCGCCGAGTCGTTCTTCAAGGTGCCCAAAAAACTCCCCTAGCCCCACGCGGCGCATGTCACCCGAGCATGCGCAAACACTCCCCCAAGCACTGCACAAAGAAAGAGGCCGCTCAAAGCTGGCCCGGTCTGCGCGGAGTCGCGTTTACGCTCACCAAAAGGTCGGGAAAAATCGCCGCGCGCCCTTATCAGCCAGCCCGCCCTGACGAAATTTTCGCGCACCGCCGTGAGCAGCCAGCCAAACGTCACCGCGGGCCGGGTGATCCTGAAATCAAGCGCCGAGAAGCTCGCTACACATGCGCGGAACGGGGAATTCAGCCACGCGAACGTCGCTAAGAGCGCTTCCACAAGCCTCTTCGACCAGACACTCGGCGCGCGCAAAGAAGCCACCCACCTTTGGCTGGCTGAAATCCGCATGCGCGCGATTCTCCCTCACCTTTGGCTGGCTGAAATCCGCGCGGGCAAGAAACGCTGCCAGCTTTGGGCGGCTGAGATTCCCTGGCGCCCAAAACCTAGCGAGCTTTGGGCGGCTGAGATTCGCGCCACCAAGAAACGCTGCCAGCTTTGGGCGGCTGAGATTCGCGTGTGAGGGAGATTTCGCCACCTTCGGAGCCAAGGCCACCCTCAGGAGGACGGAAGAACCTGTCCGAAAAAACGTGCGTGGCGAGGTCGCCCATGTCCTCCTTCTTGGTGGCTGCGATATTATTACAGGCACTTAGAATAGCACACAGGATTGGTGTACTTGTTGCTTAACCCTAACCACAAAACGCGAGGGAGTGATATGGCTGAGCAAGATTTGGCAGAGATGGTGGGGCTTACCCTGCCCATGAAGTCCGACAAGATGCATCTACTGGGGGTCATGATGCGAATTCGTCAGCTCGCCACAACCCATGGCATCACCATGCAAGCTGCCCCCTCGCCGCACATGATTCACGGCGTGGCAGACAACCTCTTTGTGGGCACAACCTGGCTGGGACGGGTCCAATTCGGCCAAACCAGCTGTGGCACCGACATGGAAATACAGTTCGTCAAAGCGGTGCTCCTTGGTGCGAGCCAGGGCACGGTGCAAGCCTTCGTCTCTCATCTGCAACTCGCACTCTCACCCCACCTTGACTCGCGGGGAGCGGGTGAGAGCTGCCAACCCATCCCACCTCCCTCCCGCTGGAAACCCAGTCAGCGCAAAGCAGGGCCGGGTTCAGAACCCTGGTGGGGGCCGCATGCCCGCACTGAATCGTTTGAGCTGAGGGGCTAACGCATGCAGGCGCGGCACCAGCTCCGCCGCTAGGGCTTTCTTCGTTGTGGTTGTTTTCGGTGGGCCGCTTGCGCTCACATGAGATTCGTGATTCCACAAGCAATACAACTTTGGGAGCGACGGCATGAAGACCCAAGCACCTCCTGTCGAGATTTTGAAGGAACTCCCCTTTCTCAGGGGACGGGGCCGGACCTGCGTGCGTCTCCATCCCCGTAGCGCGGACAAGCCCCTGGGGCACGCCATCAGCAAAATAGGTGGCACCATAGGATGGCCAAAGAGCGAACCTGTGCCCCTATGCAGGGAGCACCAGATTCCCTTTGTTCCAGTGCTCCAGCTCCTGAAGTCTTTTGTGCCCGAGTTGCCCATGCCTGCGGGATGCGATGTGTTTCAACTCTTGTGGTGTCCACGTGAGCATCAGGAGGATTCGTTTCTTCCCAAGCTGATGGCGTGTTGGCGAAAACTTGGAGACATCAAGGGTGGAGCCACCCTTGAGCCCAAGTACGACGATGATGCCATGGGTTTCGAAGTCAACGAGTGCGTTCTTACTCGCGAGGAAGTCGTCGAGTACCCCTACTTGCACAGCTTGTCGTCCGAAGAGTCCGACCAGATCGAGGCTTGGGAAGATGGACACCCATTGCAGCAAAGCCTCGAAGTCGAGCCCCTGTATCAATACCTTTTGTCGACATGTCCTGGGACGAAGGTGGGGGGGTACCCCGATTTTGGGGGCCAGGACGACTTTTCCCCGAAAGAAGACCACTGGCAATATCTACTCACCTTAGCCGACGGAGAGTGGGACGGGGGCTCTAAGGCTCGTTGGATGCCCGAGGGCGCCTCATGGGCCGAGGGTCATCACGTAGGCACCTACTTGAAGGAGTCAGTGAATCTGTTCTTCGACGCCCGTAATCCCGATGACTGGAAAGTCGTGGGTGCTCGCTGACAGGCATGCGCCCCGCTGATCAGCTCCTCCGAGC
>JAFCZD010000776.1 GCA_019314525.1 Deltaproteobacteria bacterium | reverse complement strand
GCACGGTGGAGGCGCAGAGAGACCTTCTGGCCTCTGCGCGCACCTTGGAGCAGCAAATAGAGCTACTGGCTGACGACTTCTCCCCGCAACAACTCCCTCTGGAGGAGCAGGCGCAAGGCGAGCGAGCAGCTGGGCATCTGACCCGTGCAAAGACGGGTGCAGCGTTTGTTGTTTCACATGCGTCTCCCGATGCGCCGGGCATCGCTCGTGTGCAGGCGGTGGTCGACGCGTTGCTTTGGGCTGAACTCGCGTTGAACGTTCAACCTCCTGCCAGGGCCCTTTCACAGCTGGCTTATCATCGGGGCACAGCGTCTCTACTGCTCTTTGGCGGTGATGGTATGGATCGCGCTTACGCTGACACGTGGAGCTACGATTGCGCCACGCGGCGCTGGAGCCAGCGCTACCCGCCCCTGAGCCCTTCGCCCAGAGCAGGGCACGCGTTGTTGACGTTGCCCAAGAGCGACAAGCTTATTCTCGTGGGTGGATATGCTCTCAGCCATGGCCACTCTTTCCTCTATCAAGACACCTACCAGAACCTCAGCGGCGAGGTGTGGAGCTACGATCCGGCCCTTAATCGCTGGACGAAGCTGGCCGTGGGAGACGACCCACTGCCGAGCATCGACTCAGATGAGGTGGCGTCTCCGTGGACTGCCGCGGTGAACGAAGAAGATGTGCTGGTTTGGCTCCCTCCTGGCGAGGGCCGTTCAACCTGGGCGTTGGCTGTGGACCCCCAAGAGACCGACATCGTGGGCACCAGTGAGCAGGGCGTTCTCCCCGAGACGATGGCCTTTCGGGGGGACGAGGACCGCCCGAAGCCAGGTTGGCGCTCCTACGATCCGGCTTTTTATGATCGACAAACGATCCCTGCGGCGCATGTCTTCGATGAGCTCGCGAGACGCATTACGCCCAATCGCTGGGTCGCGGTTCAGCCACCTCCGCAGGGCGTGGACAATCTGACCTGGGGCACCTCGACGTTTGATGCTCAGCGGCGACAGATGCTCTTTTGGGGTGGTGGACGTGGCAACTACAAGGGCACCAATGTGATGCACTACAGCCTGGCCACTGGCAGCTGGAGCCTTTCGGACAGGCCCGATTTCGAGCTGGAGTGGACCGATGGCCATCGCTGTGCGGCAGCCCTGAGCTTCAACAATCGGCCCATACCGGCTTTGCAGCCAGGCCAAGCCTACGCCTATGACCCTTCGGGGCAGATGTTGGCTGTGAGCACTGGGGTCTGGCGTTACGACATGAGGCGCCGAGAGTGGCGCTTTCCGCCCCTTGTTCCCCCGTTTTCTACCGACGTTTTGCATATTGCCCTTGAGACCACCCCCCAAGGGGTGGTGGTCTGGGCGGGAACAAAGGGTAAGGGTGGGCTCTTTCGTTATAACGCTCAGACCTCGAGCTTTGAGGAGTTGCCCATTACGGGACCCGAGCTCGCCATTCCCTTCTGCGATGGTTCAGGCATGGCCTATGACAGCCAGCGCAACGTCCTCTGGCTTGCCCCAGGAAATACGCTTTACCGCTACAGCCTTCTCAGCGGGAGGCTCGAAGAGATCAGCACCACCCCACCTGCGATTCTCGGTGGTAGGTATGCGCTATGGCGGGAGCAGGTTTATCTTCCGGGAGCCGATCTGCTCTTGTTGATGCGGCGTTTTGGCCCTGATAGCGCCAAGGTCAATGTCGTCTACGATCCCACCGCCAATAAATGGTTTTCTATCGCTTTACCCTTTGATGATGGCCAAGAGCATGAATGGGACTGGACCTCAGCCTTGATGTTCGATAGCGCCAGTGGCCTCGTCTTGCTGCACAGCCCAAGCGCCTTCTGGGTGCTGAAGCTAGATCGTTCTATGGCAGCTCTGGTGGAGCTGCCATAGTCAGTGTTGGCCCGAGCTGAGCAGATAGCCCAGCGCTCGAGACCACATCTTCAGCTGGCAAGTACACTGATCACCCTTCAGATAGCCCAACCGTCGCCACGGCGAAGTCAATCCTGTTGGATGGTCCATTTGGCCACGCTGTCCGCGGCTACTGAGGGAGTCCGTGTCGACGTGAGGGTCGGGTTCTCCGCCAAGAAACCACGAAGTGATGGCCGACAGGCATCCTTTGTTGGCAGCAGCAACCGCTTGAACATGGTCCAGGGGCGTGGCCGATCCCCCTCGACGCTACAGAAGGCGAAGTTGACCAAGTCCTACTGAGGATCGCTTCCACGGTCCCTTCGCCAGCGACCCATAACGCAGAAGTCGCTCGAGCGTCTTTCTGTCGTCGGCGTGTCGCAGAGGCGCAGCACCCGTTTGCGGATCTGCGCGCATAGTTTTTCCACATCGTCCTCGTTGGGCTCGGGCAAGCGCACGAAGCACAGTGCGCCCTCGCCCGTCTCGACGAAGACCCCATCGGGCAGCCAGCTGTGCGGATGGGGATTTAGCTGCAGGAGAGAACCGAACCTCTTGTGACGACCGAGGGCAAAATGGCGCCGGGGATCGCTCTCATCCAACATTTAGCCCATAGCTTTGAGTTTGGCCCAGGCTTCTTCGATGGGGCGTGATGGTTCGTGTTCCAGGTGGAAAGATAATTTCGACCAGGTGACTTAGTACAGCGACTGTTCACCACCTTCTGGAACTGTACTTAGCTTCCGGAGAGCTGTACTTAGATCGGCCAGAACTCCAGCTCATATCACTCCCTCACATCTCGGAGATCCCATGGCACGCACACTCTTCCCTTTTGTCTTCACCCTCTTGATGATGATGGCCCAGAGGCCCGCGCTGGCCTGCACCAATATCCTCATCACCAAGGG
>JAFCZD010000775.1 GCA_019314525.1 Deltaproteobacteria bacterium | reverse complement strand
CCTCGCTCGCATCCTGCGAGATGAACAAGAGGCCATCGGCAAGAACGTCGAAGAGGCAGCCATCGAGGCTGCCCGCGAGCGCGTCCAGCAAGCCTTGATGAACCTGGACGGAGACAGCACCCATGCGTAGGACCACCATCGTTGGTGGCCTCGCAGGCGCTCTGCTGCTCGCCATCGTGCTCCTAATGGACGCTGAGACCTTCAAAGGGCTGCTCAACCCCACGGCGACGCTGATCACCATCGGTGGCACCTTCGCCGCGGGGATTGTCAGCTTCTCCTGGGAGGGCCTCGCCTCCACCTGGGACGCCTTCGCCTTGATCATGTGGCGTGGCCGTCAGCCCACAAGCGTGCTCGCCGACAAATTGGTGGGGCTCGCACGCCAGGCCCGCACCACCAGCGTCGCAGACCTCGATCTCACTGGCGTGGAAGACCCCTACACCAAACTCGGCCTGCAGTTGGTCGCCGACGGCACCACCACTGAACGCGTTACAGAGGTGCTTGAGTTAGAGAGCAAGGCCCTGCACCGCACGCGCCTGCAGAGTGAGCGCGTCTTTCGCGCCTTTGGCGCCTACTCGCCGATGTTCGGCTTGATCGGTACCATCGTGGGTTTGATTCGTATGTTGCGCAACCTCTCTGACCCAACACAGATCGGCAGCGGCATGGCCGTAGCGCTGATCACCACGCTTTATGGCGTGCTCGCCGCGGCGGTGCTCTTTTTGCCCATCGCCTCGAAGATCCGCGAACTCGCCCAACAAGAGACCACCCGCCGAGAGATGATCCGCTGTGGCATCTTGGCCATCCAGGCCAAAGACAACCCACAGCTGCTACGCGAAAAACTCGACACCTTCACCCGCCGAGGTGAGGGCGTTTGATGGATGAGCACGCCGACAGCGGGATCGACGAAGAGATCGGCCTGGCTCTACACCGCGGTGGACCTCTTCACCCAAACCGTGATGTTCATGGTGCTCATCGCCACCTTCGGCACGACGATCCTCGTCACCCAGGATCGCCCGGCTGAAGCCAAAGAGAACAAGAAGGAAGAAAAGGCGCTCTCACAGGCCGAGCTCGACAAGCAGAAGCTCGAGCGCCTCCTGAAGCAAGACAAGACCCTCTCGCTGCGGGTCACCAAGGGACGGCTGGCCATTTCCCTCAAAGACCGCATCTTCTTTGAGACGGGCAGCGCAGAACTCAAACCCACGGCTCAAGAGACCATCGGCCGCCTCGCCGCCACACTCCAGGCGATGGATTGTCAGCTCTGGGTCGCTGGCTATACCGATAACGTGCCCATCGCCACCGCACAATACCCGTCCAATTGGGCCCTAGCCACGGCGCGGGCGATCACCGTATTGAAGATCCTCCAGGCCTCAGGCGTCACACCACAGCGTCTGGCCGCGGCAGGCTATGGGCAATATCACCCCCGGTACCCCAACAACTCGCCAAAGAATCGGGCTGGCAATCGACGCGTGGAGATCTCTCTTGTCTACCGTTGAGCACATCGCAGAAGCAGAAGACGACAACTCCGCCTGGTTGATCGTCTTTTTGAACCTGCTGCTGGTGGTGTTGGCGATGTTCATCGCCTTGGTTTCGATGATGCACTTCGAAAAGAAGGACAAAAAGGCGAAAGCCGTTGTGGTGCCGGCGGAGAAGAAGAAGGACGATGCCCAAGCCCTGCGTGAAAAGCTAAAAAAGGACCTCGAGGCCGCCGGCTTGAAAGAGGCAGACGTCGACCTCCACCGCGGGCAGCCACGCATCATCTTGCCAGCGAACGTGTTTTTTCGTTCGGGCAAGGCCAAGCTCGCTCGGCAAGCTGAGCAACAGCTCTCTCATGTGGCTAGCACCCTCAAGAAAACAAATAAACGTATCCTGGTGGAGGGTCACACCGATGACCGACCGATTCACACGCGCCGCTTTCCCTCCAACTGGGAGCTCTCTGCGGCGCGTGCCCTGGCCGTGGTACAATTATTTATCGTGGCTGGCGTGAGCGAAGAACGGCTAGAAATCGCAGGTTACGGAGAGTTTCAGCCGCGAACCCCGAATACGTCGCCCGAAAATAGGCGGCGCAACCGACGCATCGAGATCAAACTACGCTGATGGCTAAACACACCCTCATCCTGCTCGTCCTCGTGGTTGCCTGGCCCGGCTTCGCCCTCGCCAAAGCAAAGCCCAAGGTCTCCAAAGCAAAGCCCAAGGTCTCCAAAGCAAAGACCAAGGTCTCCAAAGCGAAGACCAAGGTCTCCAAAGCAAAGACCCCGAAAACGAAGCCAGAACCAGCCGAACCCAAAGGCCGCCCTGACCTCGCCGCCATCCCTGCTCGCGCCTCGGCTCTGTTCAGGATCACCGCAGAAAAGAACCGGAAGAAGGGTGATAAGGTCTTGGCGAAGGTCCTGCGCCAGGTGAAGACAGCCACGAACTGGAACGTCGACCCGGCCAACAAGCGACAGGTCAGCAGTGCCGTCTCGCGGATCAAGGCCCAACGCAAGACGCTGAGTGAAGCCAAGGCCCTCTATCTCAAGGCGGCCAAACATGAGCGCTTGGTGCACACCTTGGCGATCAAAGCCGCGCGCATCCGTGGCCTCCTCGACGACAAGGACACCGACGTCGCCAGGCATATAGCGGCCCTCGAAGCGTTGAAGAAAGACCCACAACAACGCAAAGACATGGCGCGCGTCCAGGCGGTGGACCTGCTCGCTCAGGCGCTGTCCAACTTCATCAGCGGCAAGCTCGCCCCTGCGATCATCCTCGTGGATCGCTCGATCAAAACGCACGATTCCATTGCGCTGGCTTACGTCCTCAAGGGGTCCATGCATTACCTGACGCAGGATCGCATCCGGGCGGTGGAAGCGTGGAAAGAGGCCCTGCGCCTCAACCCCAAGAACAAAGAGATTCGAAGAGCCCTCGAGCAAATGGGATCCATCCTCTCGGCGCCCAAGGGCGGCCCAAAAAAGTTGCGGCGCAAAAAGGCAACACATAAAAAGACCCGCAAGAAGAGGAGCAGAAAGAGCCCAAAGAAGACAGCGCATAACGGCGCAAAGTGATAAAGACCAAGGGCCGTGCGAACCAACGCTAGCCCAGCCCACCCATACCTCACTGAACAACGTCGCTGTCTACGATGACGTTCACCTTGTGCAAAAAGACCGGCGTCTCACAGAGCCAGGACACCTGGCGGAGATCTGGACCAGCGACGCCTGGGGAAGGCTGCGCTCTTGCAAACACGCGGAGGCCAATGTGCTGCCGCGAAAGCCAATATCGAACGGGCCAAGCGCTGGGTGAAGGCTGAGCATCGCATGTTCCGGGAGTTGGCAATCGCGCAACAGATGTGTCGCCCGACCTCCCCCTAATCCCAATTGACTTGCTCACCACCCAGGGGGGAAGATCACCTGTACGGGGGATCTGTACACGGGGAGGACGCACGTTGACCGACAAAGACACCCACGCTCACAAAACGCCCGCGCCGGCCGCGCACGAGGCAACGCACCAAGCCGAGTTAGAGCGTCTGCAGGCCCTCGTCGATCACACCTCAGATGCGATCTTCTGCTTTGAATATGCGGAGCCCATCACGCCAGATCTGCCCCTTCAGGAGCAAATTCGACGGCTCTACAACTGCGTCCTGGTCAACTGCAATGACAAATGCGCGCGCAGCTTTGGTCACAAGAGCGCCCAAGAGGCCATCGGCAAAACCTTCAACACGCTCTTCGATG
>JAFCZD010000030.1 GCA_019314525.1 Deltaproteobacteria bacterium | reverse complement strand
TTGAAACCTACCAGAGCACCTTAGACGTTCGCGTCGATACCAACCAGGTAGCAAGGTCGATACCAACCAGAGAAAGATGGTCTCGAGGTGCATTTAGCTCACCTCTTTTGGGCAGAACCATGACAGAAATGGCGCGAATTGGAGGAGGATGGCTCAGTGACAGGAGAGTCTTGGGGTGTCGACCAGGGTGCAACGCTCACCGCCGAAGCTGATCCACGCAATCTCCAGGGTCTGCCCCTTCTCATCGAGGAGCTCCACCCGCGTGGGCCGAGGGGGGACCTCGAAGCCCTTACGATGGACCCGCCCCTGCACGCGCAAAGCGCGCCCTCGCTTCAAGGCGAGCTTCACACGCACCCTCCGCCCCAGGAGCCCTCGCAAATGCACCGCCTCGCCAGGTTTGATCAGAACCTCCTCCTCCCTCACAGCACCACCTGGCTGGCCACACCTAACCTGGTGCCGACCTGGCGCGAGCTCGATGAAATGCGCCAGAGGTGACCGACCCACCCCACGACCATCCACCTTCGCGTCACACCATGGGCCAATCTCGATCCATAAGCGCCCCTTGCGTGAGATCGCGGGTGACTTCGCTTTCACAGGCGCTCTAGAGTCGACCACCACGGGGGCGCTGCCCGCATCGCCTGGGGGGCGAAGTGAACGAGAGCTCACACGACGCGGGCGGCGCGGACGAGAATCCACCGCCAAAGCAGCGTCAACGCCATCTCTCGATCCCCTATCGCGGGCGGAGAGATCTTCTCGTGTGGGTCCCACGAATGTTCCAGATGCCTCTGCCCGCGCCTCCATAGGTATGGAGGCCTCTACAGCCAAGCGCCCACTGTCAGGGCTGCGCGTCTCTGTGAAAAGGGACGCACCCAAAGCCGCATAGAGCGCTGTCGCCGCGGCTCCAAAGAAGAGCACCACCCCCCCCCAGCGCCTCCACGCACGCTGATCGGAGAGCTGCTTGAGCAACAGAGTCGCACGCTCTTCACCCGGAACGAGGCTAAGGATGCGGTCGCAGCACGAAAGAGCGTAAGCGAAACGTCTCTCGCTGCGCGCTCGCTCCGCAGCCGCAAGGGTAAACTCCACCACCTGCCTCACCAGACCCCGGTTGGCCTCCCCCGGAGCAACAAAGAAGTGCTCCAACCGCTCTCGTGGCTGCTCGATCCCTACACCGCGAAGGATCTGCTCCAGCGCTTCCTGTGCCTCCGCCGCCGTCTCGTAGCGTTCCTGCGGCGCGGCAGCCAGCATCTTGGTGATGGTGCGTTCGAGCGTTGAGCTGACCTGTGGGTTGAGACGTGAGGGGCGATCAAAACGCCCCTCGATCACCTTCAGGGCTGTGGCGAGGGCGTCCTTGGCGACAAAAGGAGGACGACCGGTGCAGAGCTCGTAGAGCACAGCTCCCGCGGCAAAGAGGTCGGACCGTTCATCAACGGCCTCCCCTCGGGCTTGCTCTGGCGCCATATAGGCTGGGGACCCAACCAACACCCCCGTGCGGGTCAGCTTGTCGCCATCTATGGAGCGCGCGAGGCCGAAGTCTGTCAAGACCAGACGACCTGTCCTATCGATCATGACATTATCGGGCTTGACGTCGCGGTGAACCATGCCAGCGGCGTGGGCGACGCCAAGGGCGTCGAGCAGCACGATGCCGATCAACGCAGCCACCTCAGGCAGCACACGCCCCCGCTCCTTGACGAACTCACGCAAGGTTGAGCCACGGAGCAGCTCAACGACCAGATAACCCACGGCCCCGGTTTCGAGTTCGACGCGACCGTAATCGAAAACCTCGATGACGTTGGGGTGGTGTAACGCGGCAGCTGCGCGGGCCTCACGCTCGAAACGCCGCGCGTGCTCTTCATCACCCCAGAGGTGCGCATGCATGACCTTCAACGCCACCTCACGCTCGAGGTTCGGATCATACGCGCGAAAGACCACCGCCATGCCACCCCGGCCGATCTCCTCCAAGAGTTCATAACGCCCGACGTGTGCGCCCACCGTCAGCCGCATGGAAACCATCTAGTGGTCCCTCGCAGGAGAGATGACGGGTTGAGGCCGCGCAATTCCGGCTGGCAAGACACAAGGAGGGTGCATGCTGCTGGGCATGCAACCGACGAGCAACGCAGCCAGCAAGTGGCTGCGATACCGCTGGCTCAAGGGTCGGAAGGTGACCTGAGCGCGAAGAGACCGCTCTGGGTGCGTTTTCGGCTTTCGGCCTTGACGCGCGTGAGCTCGGTGGCCAACGCCTCAGTGGACACATAGTCCCCAGGTTTGATGTCGAGCACCGCGACAGAAGCGCTCATCATCTGAGCCCGCCGCACCTCTCCATCATCATCAGCCAAGACAATGAAGCCACGCTCGAGGTCTTCTGCGCTGTAGAGCGGGCCCACAGCGGCATGAAAGGCCTCAGAGATCTCTCCCCGCAAAGCCCCAACATCGTCTGGTGCGCAGATCACCATGAAATCGTCACCGCCAAGGTGTCCGACGAAAGGCGCAGGATCACCGGCCAGCGCGCGGCTACGCTGTAGAACGAGCTTACCCGTGTGCGCAACCACCTCGTCTGCTTTGCGGTAGCCATACACATCGGCGTAGGTACGGAAGTTCTCGATGTCGATGTAGAGCAAAGCAAAATGCCGTTTGGCAGCGAGAAGTTCGGAGACCTTGTCCTCAATAGACTGGCTCCCCGGTAAATTGGTCGTCGGGTTACGATCGCGTTCACGACGGCTCTGGCGAATCAGCGCTTTGACCCTGGCTGCGAGTTCACGCAGGTCGAAGGGTTTCGACAAATAGTCGTCCGCACCGGCCTCCAAGCCTTCAACACGATTCTCCACCCCAGCGAGGGAGGTCAACATCAAGATCGGCACGCGAGACAACAACACGTCGGCCTTGATTCGCTTGCAGACCTCGATGCCATCCATCTTGGGCATCATCACGTCAAGGACGAGGGCGTCCGGCAGCTCTGTACGAACAAGGTTAAGCGCTTGTTCGCCATCACGCGCGCGGAGACACAGGAAGCCTGCGTCACCGAGACTGGCGGCAACGAGGTGTGCTACCGCGTCGTCATCTTCGGCTATTACCAATTTTTTCAGCAACATAGCGAAGCAGGATTACCATGGCTTCACACGCGGTGTCAATTGCGAAGCCCACCCCCGAGTGTAACCCATCGAAGGCATGGAGGGTCTGGTCTGTCTTGCTCGGATGACAACAATCCTCGATGCCGACCAATGCTCGAGATTAAGAGTTTGACACCTCACCAGTGGCAAACCTATCATATGGATTCTAAAAGGAAATGGCTCTAGAAGCTCTCGATGGAAACCGCGATTGGCATTGATCTGGGGACGTCCTACAGCACCGTTGCTGCGGTGGTGGACGGTAAGCCCCAAGTCCTCGCTGATGACGAGGGCATGGAGGTACAACCCTCCATCGTCGCCTTTTTGGAGGGTGGCGAGATCCTGGTCGGACGCTCCGCCAAAACTCAGCTCTCCATCGATCCCTTCAACACGATCTACTCAGCCAAACGTCTCATCGGGCGCCGTGTGGACGATCCTGACGCGCACATCGCCATCAACAACCTGCCCTACTCTGTGGTGCCTGGCCCCAATGAGCATCCCGTGATCCGCGTGCGGGGAGAGCGCGTGAGCATCCCCGAAGTCTCAGCCTACGTGCTGCGATTGATGAAAAAGATCGCCGAGCGGCGGCTCGGTCTGCCCGTAGACAAGGCTGTTATTACCGTCCCGGCCAACTTCAACGACGCCCAGCGCGAGAGCACGCGCATCGCGGGCCGCATCGCAGGCCTTGACGTCATCCGCATCATCAACGAGCCCACCGCAGCCGCCCTCGCCTATGGCTATGGACGCGGCTTGGACCGCCTCATCGCGCTCTACGACTTTGGCGGCGGCACATTCGATTTCACGCTGCTCGAAGTGCAGGGCCTTGTCTTTCGTGTCATCTCCACCGCCGGCGATATGTTCCTTGGCGGGGATGACTTCGACGACGCGCTGGCTCACGCCGTCGCCAACAGCTTCTGGAAACAAACGGGCATCGAGCTGCAGAAGAACGTCGTCGAATGGCAGCGGGTGCTCCTCGCCTGTGAGAGCTGCAAACGCGCCCTCAGCCAAGAAACAGCAGCCCCGCTCCATGTTGAACGCATCGCTCACACGGCAGAGGGTGTGCTCGATCTCTCAGCGGACATCACGCGTGACCTCTTCAACTCACTCTGCTTTGATCTCGTGCGCCGCTCTTTCGCGGTCTGCGAGCGAGCCTTGGCTGATGCGAAGGTCCGCCCTGAAGACATCGACGATGTCATCATGGTGGGCGGCTCGACCTATATCCCCCTGGTAGGCGCCTCTGTGGAGCAGTTCTTCTCTAAAGAACCACGCGGAGGTGTGTCTCCAGAGACCGCCGTCGCCCTCGGCGCCGCAATCCAAGCCTACTCGCTCATGGCTGCCCCCTCGCCACAGCCTGAAGATGACCGAACTGTCCTGCTGGACGTATTGCCCCACTCCATCGGCATCGTGGCGGCGGGTGGGGTCGTGGAACGTGTGCTCAAGCGCAACGTCTCGATCCCAGTAGAGCAATCGCGGCTCTTTTCCACCTCGCGAGACAACCAGACAGAGCTGCGCATTCGCATTGTTCAGGGAGAGGCACCGCGCGCCAACGAAAACACTGCCCTTGGAGAGCTCATTATCGATGGCCTCAGAGCTGCCACTCGTGGCACCGTGGAGGTCTTGGTGACCTTCGAGGTAGACACCAACGGGATCCTCAACGTGACCGCTCGGGACCGTGACTCAGGCCGCATTTACAAAAAGAGCGTCAAGGTGTCGGGAGAACTCGACGACCAAGAGATCGCCCGCGCTTCGAGGAGGCAGTACGCTTCCGAGGGCTCTAAAGAACCTGCCTCAGAGGGACCTGCTTCAAGGGACCCCAGGGAACGTTGAGGTAAGTCAGGCGACCATGATCAAGAAGGTGCTGATCATCGATAGCGACAACGTGCACCGCGGGATGTTGGCGTGCATGCTGCCCGCCGACCGCTACGCGCTGCAATTTGCTCGCAACCCAACCGAGGCCTTCGAGCAACTGCAACGCCATGAGCCAGACCTGCTCCTCGTGGGCCATTGCAGCGAAATGGACGACTTTTGCCAGCGCGTACGAGCGCGGCGAGAGATACGCGACATCACCATGCTCTTGATGGACGAGCGCTTTGGCGATGAGAGCACCACAGGCGAGGTCGCCGAGAGCGTAGGCGCTGACGCCGCCCTACCCTTCCCCTTCACCCTCGAGCAACTAGAGGACCAGCTGCTTTCGCTGGGCAAAGAGAAGCCTATTGGAGGCAACACCGCCCCCCTTTGGCGTGTCCCTGCCCCCAAGAAAAGCACAGAGAGCGAGACCTCGAACGAGCGCCACTCGCCGCCCCCCAAGAGCACGGCTTCGAGCTGGGAACCCTTCCGTAATCGGGTGGACGAGCTTTATCAAACCCTCGACGAGAAGGACTACTATGACCTTCTGAGTGTGGCACGTGACGCTTCGGCCACAACGATCAAGTCCGCCTATTTTGAGCTATCCATCGCCTTTCACCCCGACCGCTTCATCTTACTCGAAGACGTTGACCTCAAGCAGCGCATCTACGCAGTCTTCAAGCGCTGTACTGAGGCCTTCAAGGTGCTGCTCGATCCACCCTCACGCGCCGACTACGATCGCCAACGCGGCGAGAGCGCAGACGAGGTGCGTTATCTCGACTTCGGTCGTTCGCGCCTCGCCACAGACGCCACGTCTCCCAGCCAAACCCCAGCGGGCAGACGCTACTTGCACTTCGCGGAGCTCGCCGAACGCAACGGCAACCTCCGCTCAGCGCGCATGTACCTCACCCTCGCCACTCAATGCGAGCCTGACAACGGGGACCTCCGTGAACGCCTCGACCGGATAACTGAGCGCATCAGCGCTTGAGCCGCTCGAGCTGAACACTCACCAACTGCGTTTCGTTGGCTCGCAGTGTCAGCTCCTTTGCATAATATCCAGTCGCCTCGACGCGGATCCGATAATCTCGCTGACTGTGAGGCAAGGTCAGGGTCAACGACTCATGCCTCTGTCCATCGACGCTCACGCGAACATCCCGAGGGGAAGGGTCGAGGACGATCAACACCTGTGCCGGCCCCACCGACTCTCCAGTTATCCACGTTAGCAGCCGCTGCTTTTGCGTGAGCCCCACCAGCACCATCAGCAGCAGCCCTAGCCCCACCAGCAGCGCACGATAGGTGCGTCTTGAGGGGCTCGGCGCATGGTAGAGCTGCCCCCCGCTGGGCCGAGACGGACGAAGCGCGGCGAGATCAAGCTGCAGCGAGCGCTCCTCTTCCTCCGTGGATGAGGCACCGGGCCAGCGTGCCCGTTCCTCACATGCTCCCATGGCCGCGGTCTCGCTTTCGGCTACCTCCTGAGCCTCGCTTTCCACCGCTGGAGCCTCGTCAGCGGCCTTGGCCTCGAATAGCTGACGTCGCTCCAAGGCCACCGAGGGGACTCCGCTCCCCTCCCTTGGCGGGTCCTCTTTGGCCTGCAGCCCAGCGAGGGCCATGGAAGGCTTCCGCTTGCGCTCAGGGGGTAGAAAGGGCGCCAGCGCCGCACGAAACGCCCGAGCATCGGAGAAGCGCCGCTCGGGATCGAGCGCCAGCGCCGTCAACACGACCTCCTCCAACGCTGGCGGCAAGCGAGGCACATGAGAACCTGGCGCTACCACCCGCGCCTGACGCACGTTGCCGATGACCTCCACGAGCTTCTTGCCCGCGATGGCTGGCTGACCCGTAAGCAACACATAGAGCAATGCCCCGGCCGTGAAGATGTCGCTCCGGGCATCGACCTCTCGACCAAGGGCTTGCTCTGGCGCCATGTAGCGTGGAGTACCGATGATCTGGCCCTTTCCCGTGAGAGAGAGCAGGTCTTCGTCTTGGAGCGGCTTGGCGATACCGAAGTCGAGGATCTTCGCCCTAGGCCCATCTGGCCCCTCCTCGACCATCACATTATCGGGCTTCAGGTCGCGATGGACAATGCCCCGCGCGTGCACAGCTGCCAGCCCCGCGAGCACCTGATCGATCAACAGGACCGCCTCGTCAAAAGGCAACTTCCCTCGCCGCGCCAAGACTTGGCGCAGGGTCTGCCCATGCACCAGCTCCATCACAAGATAGAGCCCCCCCTCCTCGGGGAGGCCCATGTCCGTCACCTGCGCGATGTTCACGTGCCCGGTCGCGCTGGCGGCCCGAGCCTCGCGCACCATGCGCGCCACCATCTCTGGGTTGCCGACGGTCTGGGGCATCAACACCTTCACGGCAACTCGTTTGCGCAAGAGCGTGTGGGTCGCTTCGAAGACCGCCGCCATGCCCCCGCTGCCCAACACACGCTCGAGCCTGTACTTGCCGCCAAGCGTCGAGCCCAAGGGATAGAAGCGCTCGGGGCGGACGATGCGACGCGCCCGAGGGCAGTGCTGCACCTCCGCTGAGTGCTCTTCACCACAATGCTCACACAGAATACTGCTGGTCACGGTGGGGAGCTTAACGCCATTCCCCCCCCGTTCTCCAGGGCGCCCCATAATCGCCCAGAAGAAGTAATGGTGCGTACTGTATTCATTACGGCGCCAGATGCTTACGCAGACATACAGTGGCGTACACCGGCGTGCATGCCCGAGAGAGAGACGTCTCATGCTCAGCAAGACTTTGGCCCAACGCTGCCTTCCTCTGTCTTCTAGCGTGGGTCTTTGGGTGGCGCATACAAGATATGGTAAAAAATTTGGCGCAACCCCCTACATCTTGTAGAATGAGTTATTGCGAGCAGGTTCACGTCAGCTTTTTCGCAAACATTTCCGAAAGGTAGCTCACATGAAAACTACCGAAAGTAGCGATAATCAGCAACTCTCCAAAGTTCGCGAGCTTCAGATGGTCTGCGAAATATGGATCGCGGCCAATGGGGCGAAGGACCAGCGTATTCACGACCTGGAGGAAGAAGTAGGCCGCCTGCAACAACGAGTCGCCCGGCTCAGCCGGCGCATCAGCCGCGGAAAGCCCCTGCTGGCGGGCGCTCAGAGTGCCCCTGCCACTGTGAGAAATGGTAGTACCGTTGTTACTCCTTGGTTGTTTGCCACCGGCAAACGCCCTCGTCGTGCCTAGCCAATGATTCCGGCCGTCTTCGCCCTCCTCGGTCCGACTAGCTGATCGCCGCTCTAGTGCTGGAATCGAGTCTTCGGCTTCCCTGATGCCTTCTTGGCGACTTGCTTCGTGGTCTTGCGGTGAATCACCACCATCTCCTGCACTTGGGTGTCGTTGCTCTCGCGAGCGAAGAC
This sequence comes from Deltaproteobacteria bacterium, assembly GCA_019314525.1. Classification (GTDB taxonomy): domain Bacteria; phylum Myxococcota_A; class Polyangia; genus JAFCZD01. Next base: position 21,885 of record JAFCZD010000030.1, on the reverse strand, counting down.
CGTGACATAATTCGTCCCCGCCCAGAGGGGCACATCAACGGAAAAATCAAGCCGCTTGGGCGTCTTCGAGTTGCGATTCGACCGATAGAATACCTTCTGCCCTTCGATTTTCGCGTCGGGATTTCGCACGAAAATGAAGACATCACTGATCTTGGTCTCATCCGTCGCTGAGCCCTGCAACCTGACCTTCTGATCGCTGGTCACCAACGCTGGCATCTTGAGGCTAATGCGTGGTGGTGTGACCTGCCAGCGGGCCGCAAACCGCCCGCTCACCCCTGAGGCGACTTGAACATCAGAAGTGGCCAGGAAGGCGGGTTGGTGTGGCGAGGCCAAGACACGATACCAACCACTCTTGGTGCGACCTAACACCTGAAAAGATGAATGGCGAGGCGCCCAGCCGATCACAGGAGCTTTGGCATCCCCCCAAGCTCGGAAGGGGATGGAGGTCTTGGCCTTGACGAACCCCTTGGCTGGGATCGGCGCGTCGATACTATCGGCGACTGGAAAGCTCAGCTTCTCCGTCACGTATTCGCGCAACCCATCATCGAGCACAGTCAACTCGACCTTGAAATCATCCGCCCGATAAGCCTGCTGCACATCAAGAATGAAGGCGATGGTCTTCACCTGCCCAGGCTCCAGCCGGCCCAGCACAAAGCGTCCCTTGCGCACGAAGACCCCCACCCCCGAGAGGTTTTTCAGGCGCGTCACGGCGCGAAATGCAGGCCCCTTCCCGGTATTCTTAACCCGCACAAAGAGGCGCAACTGCTCCCCGCGCTGGACCTTGCCGTCTAGGTTTCCCTTCACATCATCAACGAGCTGGTAGCCATACGCAAAGACCGGTCGTGGCGCGCCCTTCATCGTCAGTCGTGAGATGTAGGGCGCATAGGCCGTTTTGGCCTGATCATGAAAATCAATCCTCAGCTCATCGATGCGATCTGGCACATCACGAACCTTGATCGGCAACTCCCAGCTCCGGCTCTGGCCGGGATTGAGGCGACCAAAGACCAGCTCCCGCTTAGAAAAAAGCCGTTGGGATGACTTGGTCACAGCACGCAAGCGATAGGCGGGTGTCTCACCCACGTTCTTGACCTTCACTTTGACCTTCATCGCCCTGCATGCACGCAAGCTGCTACCTGGAGGGTCTGTGGTGACGGTGACAGCGAGCTTCGGCTCTCCCTTCCCAACGGGTTGGGAGGCCCGCGCCCAATCGATGTTGAGCTTGCGCAAGGCGCCGGTGATATGTCGGTCTTGTTCCTCCTCGATGCGCTGAAAGAAAGAGCCTGAGGCGGCAAGAAGCTGAGAGCGGCGCCAGCCCTTGGCCTGCGCCAGGAAATCGCGCGCAAGGCGGATCTGGAAGTCGAGCACGAACTTCTCATCATTGGTCGGCTTGCACTGCCGGTCAGGGTAAAGGCAGAGGTTCTCCGTCTTCGGCTTCTTCTTCTTTTTGCTCTCGGTGCGCTTGGCCAGATAGCGTACGGACCGCAGTGGCTTATCATTGGCTCGCGCGTTGTGATGGGTCAGATGTTTACGCAGGTCCTTTTCGCTTGGCGCGTGGCCATGCTCGCGCAGGCGTATATACTCACGCCGCACCACGACGGGGTCGGTGAGTACGTCTGGAGTGATCCCGACGGTCTGAATTGAGATATCTCCTGGGGTGAGATACTGAGCGATGGTCAGCTTCAGCGCAGACCCATCCTCGTTGTCGTAGAGCACCTGAACCGTGCCCTTGCCAAAGGTGCGACTACCAATGATCACACCACGATCGAGGTTCTTCAGCGCCCCTGAGACGATCTCCGAGGCTGAAGCACTGCCGCTGTTTACGAGGGCTGCGATGGGGTAACGCTCCTCTGTGCCACCACGATGAGCGCGTTTCTCCTCACGACGTTTACCCGCATGGCTCACAGTGGTGAGCAGAGTTCCCGCTTCGATGAAGAGATCAGAGATCTTGATCGCCTGGTCGAGTAAACCGCCAGGGTTCCCCCGCATGTCGAGAATCAAGCCTTTCATGCCCTTGCTCTTGAGCTTGGAGAGGTGCTCTTTGATGTCGTCGAGGGAGTTGCCCTGGAAGCTGCTCAGCTTGATATAGCCGATATGCTTGGCGAGCAATCGCGACTTGACGCTGTGGACCTTGATCACTGCTCGGGCCAAGGTCTTGCGGACAGGCTTACTCCAAGCCGCACGCTTGATGGTGATCACCACCTTGCTGCCAGGCGCACCACGCAGACGCTTGACGGCCTGACTCAGCGTCATGTTGACTGTGGACTCTTCCCCGATCTTGAGGATTTGATCACAGGCTTTGATGCCTGCGCCATAGGCGGGTGTACCCTTGATGGGGTTGATCACAGTCAAGACACTGTTGATCATGCTAATAACGATACCCAGCCCACCAAAGTGCCCCCGCGTGGAGAGCTTCATCTCGTTGTAGAGTTCTGGGCGCAGGAGAATACTGTGGGGGTCCAACGTCGAGAGCATGCCGTTGATCGCTGCGTATTCGACATCGCGAATCTTGGTATTCGAGTGCAAATGCGGCTGAATAAAACGCAGCACTCGCTTCACCACTGAGTTGAGCGCCCAGGGACTGTCGAGCCCTTCGAGGTCAAAGGAGCGCTCCACATCCTCCACACGCACCACGACCTTCTTGCCATCGGCGCTCTCGTCCACCAGAACCTCCGCGACGCTCTTCTCCACCCCATGGAGCGCTCCGAGGAGCATCTGACGTGGCTTGATGCGCCGTGGGTCTACATAACTGTCGGTGACCCGCCCCAAGATGACGCGGAACGCCCGTAGAGCGCTGAGATCATAGTGCTTAGCTGCACGTTGCGGGCCAGCGCCTCTCGCTGTCTGGGCGTTGGCGCCGTGGCCAGATTCAGGTCCACTACGAGTGATGGTCAATAACAGGGCTCCGACCAAGGCGGCTCCCACAGCCAAGGGCTTCCCATAGCGCTTCATCCAGCTCTCCGGTAATAGTGGCGGCCGCGGGCCACCCAACATGAGGTCCATTAGAGTCCAGTTTCGTTGTGCCCTAAAGGGCACAGATACACACCGTCCGCCATGGGCTGACCAGGAGAGTATAGGCCCTCCCATGGGGGCAGTCCACGTGGCCGTATAATCGAATGCCATGAAATCCATGAGAAGGGTCAACGTTGACAGCTTCGCCAGCATGAGCCATGGATTCGTAACGAGATGAGCGGCAGCGACAAAAACACGGGCGTCAGGGGCGTAAGCGAGGCCGAAGAGCCCACCGAGGGGGAGCTCATCACGGGTGGGAACACCCTCGATGAGCTCGAGTTCGCCGAGAGACATGACCACGCCGAGACGTCCAAGAAGGCCCCGCAGCGCGCCCTCGTACGCCCTGGGCAACGCAGCCTAGCCCTTCGGGATCCACTACAAGCCTATATCAACGAAGCGCGCCGTTACCCCCTGCTCGATCGCGAAGAAGAGCGCGAGCTGGCGCTGAAATACTGTAAAAACGGAGACCTTGACGCCGCACGCCACCTCGTGACGTCAAACCTGCGGCTGGTGGTGAAGATCGCCCACGAATATCGCAAGGCGGCCCGCAATGTCCTTGATCTGGTGCAAGAGGGCAATATCGGCTTGATGCACGCAGTGAAGAAGTTCGATCCTCATCGGGGTGTAAAGCTCTCATCCTACGCGGCATGGTGGATCCGCGCGTATATCCTCAAGTACATCCTGAACAACTGGCGCATGGTCAAGATCGGCACCACCCAACACCAGCGCAAGCTCTTCTTCAATTTGCGCAAAGAGATGGAGCGACTGAGGCAAGAGGGCGTCGACAGCCCCGGCCCCAAGCTGATCGCTGAACGCCTTGATGTACCAGAGCACGAGGTCCGCTCGATGCAAGAGCGGCTTTCGGGGGGGGACGTCTCCCTCGACGCCCCTGTTGGCGGCGAAGAGTCTGGCTCGGCGAGCCGGGTTGATTTCGTGCCCGGGAGTGATCCAGGCCCTGAAGCCCAGGTGGAAGAAGCCCAATTTTCACACATCGTGCGCGAAAAGGTGGCGGAGTTTGGTGAGACCCTCGCAGGCCGCGATCGCGAGATCTTTGAGCTTCGGACCGTCTCCGAGGAGCCACTCACGTTGCAACAAATAGGCGACCGTTACGGAATTACACGTGAACGCGCCCGACAAATCGAACGACGGGTGATGGACCGCCTGCGCGACTATTTGCGCGAGGAGCTCAAAGACAGCGTCGAGATCGCTCTCGGCACCTCAGGCGAAAAGTAATGGCTGACTCACAGCAGCAAGGTTGCCTCTATCTCGTCGCGACCCCCATCGGGAACCTCGAGGACATCACGCTGCGGGCCATCCGCGTCTTGCGAGAGGTTGACTTGGTCGCCGCCGAGGACACCCGCCATGCACGCATCTTGCTCAATAGAATCGAAGTTCGCACCCCCACGTTGAGCCTCTTCGAAGCCAACGAGGAGCAGCGCATCCCAGGCATCATCGAAAAGCTACACCAGGGCACCACTATCGCGCTCATTTCTGATGCAGGCACCCCTACGCTCTCTGATCCTGGCTATCGCCTCGCCAAGGCCTGTCGCGCTGAAGGTTTGACGGTCGAGGTCATCCCTGGTCCCAGCGCCCCAATTCAGGCTCTCCTGCTCTCAGGGCTCTCTCCTGCGCGTTTCCGATTCCTCGGATTTCTGCCGCGGAAGGGGCGGGCCCGCCAGGACCTCGTGCGCGAGATCGCCGCTGCGCGCGACACCGTGCTCTTCTTCGAATCCCCACGTCGGCTCGCGGCGACCCTAGATGACCTCGCCCCTGAGCTTGGTGGGCGAGAGGTGGCCGTGGCCCGAGAGATGACGAAGCTCCATGAGGAGGTCCTGAGGGGACGGGCTGATGAGCTCGCTGAACGCTTCCGGGAGACACCACCACGGGGTGAAATCACCGTTGCTGTGACAGGACGGGAAGACTCCGCCCCCCTCGAAGGGCCAGCGCTCGAGCAGGAGATAGAGCAACGCCTCGCCCGCGGACAGGGCCCTCGTCAGATCGCGGAGGCGCTCGCTGAGTTGGGTAAGCGGCGAGTGTATCAGCTCGCCCTGTCCTTGCGTGACCGCCTGCATGACTCGTCTCCCTCAGAGGCCTGACCCCCTCACTCGAAACACCCCAGCGGCGCAAAACTAAATTAGAAAGTTCTGCCAGGTGCAGGTTTTCGCTATGCTCGTGTCACGACGATCAGCGTAAGGCGACCAGGAGGACGAGGCGTGACCAAACCAAAGAGCAGGGGAAGCTCCGCTTTCGGAGTCAGGGAGAATCGTCGTGACCGCCGACCAACTGGCGTATGGCCAACCAAGCGGCCAGGTGAAAATCTCCAGCCGACCCCTGCACGCGACGCCCGAACCCTCTACGATCAAATGCCAACGCTGGGCACGCTGCCCTTCAAAAGCCCCCGAGCACAGAAGCGGCAGGTTGTGCGCCTCGTCTCCGTAAGCGAAGAAAGTCAGCTTTGCATCGAGCTGCAGCCAGGCATCAACCGTGTTGGGCGACACCGCGCCGATAACCACATTGTGCTGATCAGTCCGCAGATCTCGCGATTCCACGCGGAAATAACAGTGGAGAAAGCGGGAGGCGTCGAGGTGAATGACCTCGGCAGCGCCAACGGCACCTTCCTCAACCATGTCCGAGTTGAGGCCCCATGCACGCTCTGCCCAGGAGACATCCTGACCTTCGCAGACCAATTCTCGCTACGAGTGCTGATGGACATCAGCATCGAAGAGCCTGAGCGCGTAGAGGTCGGAACCCTGGACACCAAGCTCCCCTCGAGCTCCCCCCCACCGGGAGATCCCACGGGCCATTGGGAGCCACCCTCGCTGCGTGAGCGGCGTGAGGCCTTTGAGCGCTCCTCCCCCAATATGGGCATCGCCGAGGTCGCCTCGACGAAATCGGTGCGTATTGAGCCAGGGCGGCCCGTCACGCTCCAGCCGCCCACCCTGATGGATATGGGCGAAGAACAAACCCCAGGCCCCCTCCGTCGCCCTGCGAAACCCACTGAGCCCATCGATCCAGCCCAAGTCGCCAAGAGGGGGCTGGCGGGGGCACATGTTCACCCCCATCAAGAGCTCACACCGGCGACAGAGCGTGAACGACGCAAATTGGCTGTGCTCGAGCAAATGGGCCAGCGTTGCGATGTCGCAACAACGATGGAAGAACTCGACGCGCTTCTGATAAACGTCCTCGAGCGCACCGTCGCCTTCGATCGTGGCTTCGTCAGCTATCCCCTGCCCAGCGGCCAGTGGCGCCTCGTCATGTCACCCCGTGGCCAGCAATGGGACCGCGACCTGCTCCTCGTCCTGGTACGCCAGGTGGTGTCCGGCAGATCATTGCTCCACGTCGTCGACTCACGCCAAGATCCACGCCTCGGCTCTGATGACCCGGGAGATAAGCGCGTGCTGCTTCCCCTTTGGAGTGCTGATACGCCTGAGGGCATGATCTTTTTGGCCTCACGACGCCCCGACAGCTTCGACAGTGCGGCGTTAGACTTTCTGCAACTCTTCGGTGATGTCGCCGCCCTCTCGCTCAATCATATGACGCAACGCTATCTACAGCTGGCGTAGGTGAAAGCAGGCAGATGGCCGATTCGCGCAGCGACCGCAATGAGGAGAACCGGCTCGACGAGAGCAGCGAGCAGCGTCCCGTCCCCCTCGGAGCCTTTGATGTGATGGGGCGTATCGGTAGCGGCGGTATGGCTAACGTGTACCGCGGACGCCACCACGACGATACCAGCCAATGGCTCGCCATCAAATGCATGAAGCCCAAGCTGGCCACCGAGGACCGCTTCATCGAGATGTTCACGCGCGAAGCGAGGCTGGCGAAGATGCTCGACCACCCAGCCATCGTGCACACCGTCGACTCAGGCTATGTTGATGGATGCCACTACATCGTCATGGAATACATCGCTGGGCAGGACCTGAATAACGTGCTCAAGCGCTGCCACCACACCAAGCGGCGTCTTCCCGTCCCCCACAGCCTCTACATCGCAGCCGAAATTTCGCGCGCCCTCGATTTTGCCCATGGTCTACGTGACAGCGAGGCTCGCCCCCTCAACGTCGTCAACCGCGATGTGAGCCCCGCCAACGTGCGTCTCTCCTACGAGGGGGAGGTGCGCCTGCTCGACTTTGGCATCGCCCAAGCGATGATGCAGGTCTCCAGCGAGATTGGCATCCTCAAGGGCAAGTTCGCCTACATGTCCCCTGAGCAGATCCGTGGACTGCCAGTCAATAACCGGAGCGACACCTTCTCCCTCGGGATCGTCCTCCACGAGATGCTCACAGGCGACCGCCTCTTCAAGGAGGATAGCGAGTTCGCCCTCATGGAGCGCGTGAGACAGGCAGACGTACGCGCTCCCTCGGTCTTCAATAAGCGCATCACCGCCGAGGTCGACGAGTTGGTGATGTCGATGCTCTCCCGAGATGCCGCGCGGCGTCCAAGCGCCAGCGAGGTGGAAGCGCGCCTCAGCATGCTGCTCGAACGCTACCGCTTCTCTCCTGTGGAGCTGGGCGAGTTTGTCCGTGGGCTCTTCCCCGCCGACTTTCGTGACGAGCGGGAGCGCACCATCTCCCCTCGTGAAGACGAAGAGCCGGCGCCCATCAAGAAGCGACGACGCAAGCCCCCCTCCGTACGCACCCCAGTCTTGGGGCAAGAGGAGGAGAAGCACGCCTGGATCCTCGAGGAACGCCCGACGGCCTGGGGGCTCTTCCTCGCGGCTGCGCTGCTAACCTTCATCGCCCTAGGCATCTTGCTGACGGTGTTGCTCTAGGCTCGAAGATGGCTCACCTGATCGCATCCGAGCTCATCGAGACCCTCACCGCCGAGGTGGAGCACAGTAAGAGTTGCGCAGACCAAGAGCTGATGCGCGTTCAGCTCGCGCTCCTTTGCCAAGACTTGGAGCAAGACACCCACGCCGCAGAAGCATGGCTGGGTGACCACCACAGCGGCTACAACCTGCTCACCGAGATAAAGCGCCAGTTCCTGATGGCGCGAGGCGAGTTGGAGGCCACGGTGGACCTGCTGCAACGCAGCGCCCATGAGCCTTCCCCCTTCGCCGCGACTCCCTTCATCCTCCACGAAACAGCCCTCTTGCAGCTCTACGGGCTCGGGGACGCCGCGGGGGCCGCCCACAACATCCGTCAGGCCCTCGATGACGAGTCTGCCTTCGTGTTGGAGCACGCGCTGCTGCGGACGTTGCGCCTAGCGCTGTGGAAACTCGGAGATTTTCACTCCCTGGCCCAGATACGTGGAGTAGATGACGCAGATGCCTTCACCTGTGCCGCCATCGTCGCCCGCGACCGCCTCGCCAACGACGAGTTGGCCATTGAGTTGCTCGATGGAGCGTTACAGACAGGCGCGGCCACCCCCGTGACCATCGAGTTCGGCCTCGAGCTTGCGGTGCTGCGACCCGACCGCGTCGATGAGGCGCGGCTCACGAAGCTAAAACGAGCGCTCCTCCACGAAGACGCTGAGCTGGAGCAAGCGAAAATTGATCAACACAACACGCCCCTCAACCAGCGCCCCCCCGATCTACGAGAGCGTGTCATCGACCTCCAACTGCTCTTCAACAGCCGCTCCGCCGCGGTCCAGGCCCAGGACCAACAGGCGCTGGCTGCCGTCTATCAGGCGCTAGCGCGCGACAGCGACTGTCCTTCATTCGCCAGCGTCTACCGGCTGCGAGCCGCTCAGCTGCTCAACATCGTCCACCCCAAAGCTCCCAGCATCGATGCCATGCTCAACCTCAACATGGAAAGCCGAACGGAGGAAGAGCACTCCGCGATGCTCCTAGAACGCCGGCTCCTCATCGCGAACAACCGTGAAGGGCTCGCCGCCCACTATGAGCGGCATGCCTCATGTGCAAAGAAACGTGCGGCGGACCTCTTGCGACGGGCCTCCTTGCTCGTCGAAGTCGTCAAGGGGCCAAGGGCGCGTGTGCATGCTTTGCGAGAGCAGGGCCTCTCGTTGGCCAGCGATGCCTTCGGGGGCGGGGACCGCCAGCGCTTCGCCCGCGAGTCTTCCCGTGAGGAGCTGCTCTCAGCCTACCTCCTGGGCTCCCTGCACGCCGAGAAGAAACTCGAGCGCATCCTCTGGCCCACGATGATCGCCAGCCTTCAGCTCCTGAGCGGAGACACCGAAGCGGCGGAGGCCAACGCCAAAGCAGCGCTCGTTTTGGCGCCCAAGGACCGGCTCGCCCTCTTGTTGTTGACGATCATCGCTCGCCACACCAAGAACAAGGAGGCTGAACAGGAAGCCACTGAGCAGCTTCTCGAGGCTTTGGAGGCGCCCCAGAGCAGGGCTCACGTCCTGCGCGCCCTTGCGACGCTCTCACCCGAGCCGGCCCAGCAAATCAAGCTCCTTGAGCAGATGCGAGCCAGCGCTCCGGACGCCGGCTCCCCAATGATCGACCTCGCGCACCTCTACCGAAAGAACGACCGCCTCGAAGAGGCGCTGAAGATCTACGAGCGCTGCACCAAGAAGGCCAAAGACCTCGTCGACCGTGCCACAGCACACCGCTGCGCCGCTGAGCTGATGTGGGAAGACCAGGCACGTATTGACGACGCCTACGCTCACTTTCACGCCGCCATCGAACTCGACGGTACCAACAGCGCCGCGCGCCGCGGCCTTTGCAAGCTCCTTGAGCGCGAGGAGAGAAACGAGGAGCTGGTCGAGGAGCTGAGGCACCTAGTGGAAAGCGCGGACGACATGGAGGCCCGCAGCGCAGCGCTCTACCAGCTAGGCCGCGCTCTGGATCTCTCCAAGCAGACCGATGAAGCCATCGAAGCCTACGCCGACTCGTTGATGAAAAATCCCCAGCACGAGGAGTCCCTCATGGCGATTCACGACCTAGCGTGGCGCGAGAGTCGCTGGGACTATCTCAACCAGCAGCTGGTGCACCTGCCCCTATCAGCTGCGATCCTCGAGCTTCGTGCAGAGGCTCTCGAACACCTCGACCGCACCAACGAGCTGCTCCAGGTGCGCATGGCGCTCCTCGACTCAGCAGTGAAGACGGAGGAGCGAGCCCACTGTGCCCACGCCCTTGGTGGCGTCTACGAGCGCCTGGGAGAGACCGAGGCGGCCAGTGACCACTACCGCCTGGCCATCAAATCCTCGGCTGAACATCAACCGTCCTACAACGCGCTGCGGCGACTTCACCGCGCGGCGGGCAACCTCCCCGCCGTCCTCGACATGCTCGACGCTGAAGCCACAGCGATCGCAGACCCACAAGAGCGCGCCATTCTGCGCCAGCGAGCGGCAGACCTCGCTGAGGAGCTGGGAGAAATGGATCGCGCGAGGGCCTACCTCGTGCAGCTCGTAGCCCTCGACCCTATGAATGTGGAGCTCTTGGACCGACTGGAGCACCTCTATGGGGACGACCACCCTGAAGAGCTCGCAGATCTGCTCTTCCTGCGGGGAAAATACGACGAGAATCAGCACTCAGCCCATTACCTGCGCGCAGGCGCGCTGCTCACCAGCGCGGGCCTCCCAGAGAGGGCCTCTCAAGCCTATCGCGATGCGGTCCTCAGCGCCCCGAACAATCGTGAGGCGTTCGCGACCTATGAGCGACACATCTATGAAAAGCACGCCTGGCGCGATGCCCTCGAACTCTACGATTTGTTGATTCAGGCGACGGAGAACCAAGATCTCAAAGCCTACCGCCTCTCAGACCTCTACTACCGCCGGGGGCGACTGCAACACAATAAGCTCGGACAATCAGGAGAGGCAGCAGCCAGCCTCTACAACGCCCTGCGCAACGATCCAAAGAGTGAAGGCATCCTGCAGGCGCTCACCGCCATCTTCGTGGAAGAGCAAGACTGGGCCGGCTTGATCCGCACCTACGAGCAACGCGCCGAGCTGCTGCCAGGCAACCAGCTCTTTCGCCTCGAGTCCCTGAGGCAAGCCGCGCGTCTCGCATCGTCAAGGCTGCCGGGGGAGTCCAACGAGCCACAGCGCCTGTGGAAAGAGGTCCGCGTCACCGACCCCTTCGACGCCGAGGCCCTCGAGGCGCTCGTCGCGATCTATCGCAAGGCAGGCCCCGCCAGCAAGCTCGCGGAGACCCTCGAAGCCCACATCGAGATCATCCCCGAAAGCGAGAGCGCGAGCGCTATCGACCTTCGCCTCGAGCTCGCCCGAGTCCTCGAGTTTGATCTCGACGACCCACGCCGCGCTGGCATCGCCTACGAGCGTGTCATCGCCATCGAAGAACATCACGAGGAGGCGCTCAACGCCCTCGCGCGCATCTACGAGGCCACCGAGCAGTGGGATCGCTGCATTGAGGCCCTCAACGGCTTGATCATGCTCGAGGCCGACCCCGAGGAGCGCTCACTTCTCTACTTCAAATGTGGGTCCATCGCCGAAGCACGCAGCAAGGACGACCTGAACGCCGTCCAGCTCTATCGTCGAGCCCTCGAAGAGAGTGATGGATGCCTGCCTGCAATCCACGGCCTCCGAGACATCTACCTACGCCACGGCGACTGGAAGATGGCTTTGGATACTCTAGAGGTAGAATTTGGCAATTGGGTGGGATCGCGCGAGCAAGCGGGCGTGTTGGCCCGTATGGGCCAGATTCTCTCCCAGCGGATGCACGACCCAGAGAGCGCCATGCAGCGCTTCGAGGGCGCCCTGCGCCTCGACCCGCAGAGCCGCCCGGCGTTGCAGGCGCTCTTCGCCCATCACTACGATCGCGGTGAGCATCTCCGAGCGCTGCAGCTCGCAGAACGCCTCGCGGAACGCCTCGCGGACGACGGCGACCCTGAAGAACGCAGCACCTTCTATCTGCAACGTGGGGCGCTCTTGCTCGAGATCGATGATAACAAGGCGGCGGCCGAGAGCTTCGTAGCCGCCCTGGAGTCAACGCCTGAAAACATCGAAGTGCTCGACGCGCTGATCTCCCTCTGTCGTGAAGCGCCCAGCGCCCATGACTTCGCAACGGTTTTTCGCCGCCTCGAGCAAGTCTACCGACAGGGGGGAAACACAGAGGCTGTCGCCCACGTCTTGATCGCCGCCGGAGCCCTCGCGGAGCAAGCCGGAGACGCAGAGACCGCCCTCGCACGTTACGAGGAGGCGATGGACCAAGCGCCCCTCGATCTTGCGCCAGCGGAGGCTCACGCAAGCTTGCTCTTCAGGCTCTCTCTCCACGACGCGGCCCTGGAAGAGCTCAAAGCCTTCATCGCGCGAGCAGATGATGTGCAAACGCATATCGAGGCGCTCTTGCGGCTAGCCGAACTCTATGACCACCTCGACCGCCCCGAAGAGGCGGCCACTATCCTGGAGCGAGGGTTGGAGCTGGCGCCCTGGCACCTGCAGACCCGTTTGCGCTTAGCCCAGGAGTATTACGTCCTCGAGCGGCTCGACAGTGCGCGGGCGGTGCTCGAGGACCTGCTGGCCAAAGCCCAGGCTGAAGACATCCCGCTCGACCAAACCGCGCTCTTTCACTATTACCTGGGCACCGTAGAGCAGCGCATCGGTGCCCACGCTCGCGCAGAGAGCAGCTACCGAAAGGCTCTCGAGCTGATGCCCGCCTTCGTCCCAGCAGCCATCGCCCTCGCCCATCGCCTCGTGGAGGGAGGCGACCGCCGCGCCGCCGAGGATCTCCTCGAAAACGCGCTGCAGCGAGTGGGCCGACGTGGTGAGAGCGCGCTGCAGTTGAGGCGCGCCCAAGCGGGCATCGCTGCTGGCGGGGGAGATATAGACGCCGCCGTGCGCGTCTATGAAGCGATCAAGGCAGAGGGCAGCGCTGAGCTCGACGATCAGGTGTTGCTGGCGAGCCTCTACGCGCGGCGCAAGGGCGGCGTCTCTCGAGCAATCCGCGCTGTAGAAGACATCCTGGAGGTGGACATCTTCAACCCCCACGCGCTCCCGCTGCTCGCCGCGCTGCATGAGAGCGGCGGAGAATCAGACCGTACCCTCCAGGTGCTGCGCGTCGCGAGACTCCTCGGGCTCTGCACCGAGGATGATGAGGCGCAGCTCGACACGCTCCTGGTGCAATATCCTTGGGTCCCCCGCCGACCCATCGACGACCGCACCAAGAGGCTCTTGGGTGACAAGCCTCCCCCTCCCCACCTCAGTCGCCTCTGGGCCTTGGTCGGCGATGAGCTGGCGCGCATCTTCCCGCTGGGCATCGAAGGTGAACCCACACCCATCGAGAAGAGCAGCTCGGGAGAGGTTCAGCGAGCTGCCGCGGATGTGCTGCGGCTCTTCGCGTGTGACCTCACGGTCCACAGCAGCCCGAGCCTCAAGATCCCTGCGGTGGTGGACAAGCGCAAGCGTGGCCGCGACCGGCTGCTCCTGAGCACCACGCTGCTCGATCGTCCACGTGGTCAGCTGCTCTTCGCGCTGGGGCGTGCTGTGGGCATGCACATCGACGGTCACAGCATGCTGGACCGGCTGAGCTTCGAAGACCGGCAGCTGCTCGTGGAGCTCCTCGGGGGGCTCTTGCGCCCCTCATTCGAGCGAACTGAACTCGCCGAGGAGTTCTTGCGGCGGCTCCCTGAGAGTACGATCACGCAAATCGATGAGATCGCCGCATCTCACCACACGGGCAACACCCCTGAACAGGCCATGGAATGGGACGACGCGGTCAACCGCCGTGGTGCAGCCTACGGACTGGTCGCCTCGGATGACATCGCCGCGGCCATCGAGGTGCTGCGCTGGATCGGCGGCTCTGACCACCTGAGTGTTCCCCTCGGAGAGACCGCCGTGCGCGCCGCGCCCTACGGCTCGGAGCTTCTGCATTTCTATCTCTCCGAGAGCTATCTGCAGCTGCGACGACGGCTGAGCACGACGTGATCTTCGCTACCTCATGAAGAACGCTTGGTGGCTGGCGGCAGCACCGCAAACATGTGTCCCGAGGGGGATGGCGGCGCAGGTTGCGAGAGGGGCAGCGGCAACGTTGGGATGCGCGACCTGAAGCGAGGCGTGAAGCTCGACGGTGCCAAATGCTTCTTGGCGCGGGTGACCTCGCGGGAGACCGCCTGGGCCTTGCGGCACCACTTGAAATAGGCATGAGAAAAATGCGGGTCGCGAGTGGTGAAACGGAGCCCGCTACGTGCGCCATGGGCCCAGACAACCTCCCCCTTCATGCGCAAGGTCTCACAACCAAGCGCAAGGGAGATCAGCACGTCCACCATCGCTCCCTTTTGCAGAGGGCGATCGGTTCTCCAGGCTAGACCGTCCAGGCTGATATTGCGCACCAGAGCCCGATCAGACCCCTGTCTGCTGGCAATGAGAGCATGAGTCTTCAACTCACATCGCATGGTGTGGCGCTGCTGCATGGTGATCCTCCCCGACGCACCGGTCGAAACAAATGCCGCACTGCGTTGCAAAGCACGCGCCGACACAAAGAATGCTCTTTAACCAGTCTATTTGGGCATTTGCGGCTCCTCGACGAGGAGCCTGGAGCCACAAATCATAGAGGCGGGGCGCTATCTCCTCGATTTTCGGAGGTTCGTGCTTGGTTCGGGCCGGCGTGCAATCCAGATCACGTGATAACGCCCGCGTCCCTTGCGCGAACCTTCTACACGCCGGACCCTCACCTCAAAACCCTGTTTTTCAAGGCGCGTGGTGAAGCGCTTGTCATCAGAAAAAGACCACAGACCGAACACACCACCGGGCTTGAGCGCCCCCCAAGCCGCCTGGATGCCACGCACACTATAAAGCGCGTTATTGCGCTTGTGGGCCAGGGCGATGGGGCCGTTGTCCACGTCCAGAAGGATCGCGTCATAGCGGGCCGCTGCAGCGTCGATGCGCTGGCGCACATCCTCAACATGCAGCTCCGTGCGTGGATCATCGAGGGGAAATTTGGCCAAGGCACCGAGCTCATTGCGGTTCCACTCCACCACCGCTGGCACAAGCTCGCAGACCTCCACCACCACCTTGCGCCCGACGCAATCGAGGGCTGCACGTTGCGAGTAGCCCATGCCCAAGCCGCCCACCAGGACGCGGGCAGCCGCTCCCTTTTTCAGGTGCTCACAGCCCAGCAACGCCAGCTCGCGTGAGGAGCCCTCATCCTCGCTGGACATCAACTGCAAGCCATCGGCGACGATCAGATATTCGTCTCCACGCTTGCGCAACTCCAACTGCTTTCCGTCCATGGCCTCTGTGGAGGCCAGCTTCACCCAAGGAATCATGAGCGCTGGGTAGCTCGTTTTCGCCGTGAGGACAAGCTGAAGCAGTGATGCAGGTCTGATGCCACCCTGCCTTGCCAGCCACCGAGGCCCGCTGCTAACGTCGCCTTTCTGTCGAAAGAATGAGGGTTTCCATGAGCAAACAGAGCATCTTTCTTTCCCACGACGATGACGGCCACTCCATGCGTATCGAGGCTGGCAAGGTGGAGGAGCTCACAAGCCAAGACGCTCGAACACCCGCCGATGCCCTCACCCTTGACTGTGGCGGCGGCCTGATCGGCCCAGCGGATGTCAACGCTCACACACACCTCTACAGTGGCCTGGCACCCTTGGGCATGCCCGCCCCAGAGCCGGCACCAGAAAACTTCGTGCAGATCCTCGAACGTGTCTGGTGGCGCCTCGACCGCGCCCTGGATGCAGACTCTCTGCGCGCGTCTGCCCGCTTCTACGTCGCAGAAGCGCTCCTCGCGGGCACGGGCGCGCTCGTAGACCACCATGAGTCGCCCAACCTAATCGAAGGCTCCCTCGACATCCTTGCCGATGCCTGCCAAGAGCTGGGAATGCGGGCTCTGCTCTGCTACGGGGCCACCGAGCGCAATGGCGGCATAGACGAGGCCCGGCGCGGCCTCGCCGAATGCGGCCGCTTCATCAAAGAGAACCAGCGCCCCCTGGTGCGAGGCGTGGTCGCCCTGCACGCCTCCTTCACCGTCTCCGACGAGACCATCGCCGAAGCCGCGGCGCTCTGCCACGAGCTGGACACCGTACTCCACATACACCTCGCCGAAGATAGCGCTGACGTTGAGGACGCCAAGAACCGTGGCTACCAAGGCCCCCTCGATCGACTGGAGAAGCTCGGCGCGCTGCGCCCTGGCACGATCCTCGCCCATGGCGTGCACCTCTCGGCCGAGCAGGTAGCGCGCGCGAGCGAGCACGGCTGCTGGATTGTGCAGAATCCGCGCTCCAACCGTGGAAACAGGGTCGGCTACTCACGCTTTTTGGGCTATAGCGATCGTGTAGCGCTAGGGACAGATGGTTACCCCTCGCGCATGAACGACGAGCTGGTAACGCTGATCGAAGAGGCCACGCAGCGCCGTGAGAAGCTCTGCGATGTCTGCCGCCGCCCTGAGCGGGGACGCGAGCTCATGGCGGAGCGCTTTGGCGTTCCCCTGGGCGCAAACCCTGGCGAGCGCGCCGACGTGGCGGTCTTGACCTGCGAACCCCAAGCCGTGCGGGTACGGCACCTCGTCATCAACGGCGACCTCGCGGTCCGGGACGGCGCGCTGGTGAACGCCAACGTGGACGACATCCGCGACGAAGCGCGGGAACAAGCCGCGAAGCTTTGGGAGCGCATGAGAGCGCTCTAGACGTTCGCGACGCAAGTCGCGAACCACAAAACGCATCTAGCGGCAACACGGGTAGGAGTATCGAGATGGCAAAGCTGGGGCTGGAAAAAACAATCATCGACCAAGGCGTCTACGAAAATACCTTGGGCCGTTTCAAGGAGGCCAGCATCCCGCTGCCCACCCTCGCGCAGCTCGCCGACCCGAAGACGATCCCCGAAAAGGTGCAACGCGCCCTTGAGTCCGTGGACCCCATGGCGGCCCACCCTCTCAACCTCTTTCGTGTGCATTGGTATAATGGCGCGGATTATCGCAGCCGCGTTGATGTTCCCCTCTACCTCGTGCTCCCAAAGGAGCTCACCGGCGTCCCAGCGCCTATCGTCGTCGCCATCGGCCGCACGTTCCCCATGATCCGCGCCCATAAGGTGCTGGCCGCCTATGGCTGCCTCGCGCCGCGCATCATCACCGGACAATTTGATCCCACCCGGCATAAAGCCGTCTGGCCCTCGACCGGAAACTACTGCCGCGGAGGCGTGGCGATCTCGCGCATCATGCGCTGCCGTGGTGTTGCGCTCTTGCCCGAGTTGATGAGCCAAGAGCGCTTCGACTGGCTCAAAGAGTGGGTGATGGAAGAGGGTGATATCTATGCCACCCCAGGCTCCGAGAGCAACGTCAAAGAGATCTACGACAAATGCGATGTGCTCGAAGATGAAGATGAGAACAACATCATCTTCAACCAGTTCTGTGAGTTTGGAAATCACCTGGTGCACTATCTCGCCACGGGCAAGGCTCTCGAACATATCGTCGAGACCGAGAGCCAAAAGTGCGGCGGCCTCACACCCCGTGCCTTCGTCTCTGCCACAGGCTCTGCGGGCACCATTGCTGCCGGAGACTATCTCAAAGAGCGCTATGGCACCCTCACCGTCGCCGTAGAAGCCCTCGAGTGCCCCACCCTGCTCTACAACGGCTTCGGGGAGCACAACATCCAAGGCATCGGCGACAAACACATCCCCTTCATTCACAACACACTCCTCACAGATGTCGTCACCGCCGTGCCCGAGCGCGCCTCCGATCGCCTCAGCGTGCTCTTTAACCACCCTGAAGGGCAGCGTTACCTCAAAGAGCGGCGCGGCCTTGCGGCCGATCTCGTGGACAAGCTCCCCTGGCTCGGCCTCTCCAGCATCTGCAACGTGCTGGCAGCGATCAAGACCGCGCGCTACTTCGACTATGGCCCCGACGACGCGGTCTTGACGGTGGCCACCGATGGCGCCGACCTCTACGAGAGCGAAAATGCCAAGGCCCTCAAAAACTACTATCAGGGCAACTTCGACGCTATCGCCGCAGGCGAAACCTTTGGTGAGCACCTCAGCGGTATGGCCACCGATCATCTCCTGGAGCTCTCCACGCGCGACCGTGATCGCATCTTCAACCTTGGCTATTACACGTGGGTCGAGCAGCAGGGCATGAGCCTTGAGGAGTTCACCCAGCGGCGCCAGCAAAGCTTCTGGCGCGACCTGCGCGGGCTCATCCCCGCTTGGGATGCGTTGATCGACGAGTTCAACCAGCGCACCGGTGCGCTGGACGCCCTTTGATCGACAAAGACAGATTGATCGATAAAGACAGAAGATGCCTCACCTTCGTCTGTGGAGGCTGCGGTGCACAAATCGGTGGCCCTGGGCTCGCGCCCTTCTCCTGCCCCGCGGCCCGCGAGGGCGACGGGGTTGACCACGTACTGGCCCGGGAGCTCGACACGGCCTGCACCACCTTCGAGGATGATGGAGATGAAAACCCCTTCGTCGCCTTCCGCGCGCTCTTTGCCGCCCATGAACTAGCCAGCGCACATGGCATCACCGACGCAGAGTTTGTTGCGCTGACCAACACCTTAGATACCCACGTCGCCAAGGTGGACGGTGAAGGCTTTCGTCGCACCCCCCTCTTTCGAAGTGAAGCGCTAGAACGGGAGCTGGGGTTCGCAGGGCCACTCTTCACAGGGGCACTCTGGGTCAAAGACGAAACCGAAAACGTCTCCGGCTCTCATAAAGCGCGCCACCTCATGGGCATCATGCTCTATCTGCAGGTGGCTGAACGCGTCGGGCTGATGGACCCCAACGCACGCGCGCCCCTAGCCATCGCCAGCTGCGGCAACGCGGCCCTCGCGGCGGCGGTGGTGGCCAGAGCTGCAGGATGGCCGCTCTCTGTCTTCGTCCCCCCCGAAGCTCCGCGATCTACCCTCGAGCGCTTGGACGCCCTCGGCGCGACGCTGCACGTGTCCAGACGCAGCGGCGAGAGACCACCAGGGGATCCCTGTTACCTCGACTTCAAAGCAGCCCTCGCCCAAGGGGCGCTGCCCTTTTGCTGTCAGGGGCCCGACAACGGCCTGACCCTCGAGGGGGGGCAAACCCTCGGCTATGAGCTCGTTTCCCAGCTCATGGCCAAAGAGGTTGTACCCCATCGGCTCTTCATCCAGGTTGGCGGCGGGGCCCTGGCGAGCGCCACCATCCGCGCGATGGCTGAAGCTCACGCCTGGGGGCTCTTGGCGCGCATGCCGCGTGTGCACGCTGTGCAGACCAAGGGAGCCTTTCCTCTCACACGCGCTTACAAGGGGGTTGTGGCGCGGCTCCTGCGTAGACAAAGCACCCCCCAAAAAAGCGTGGACACACGAGCGCTTTGGATCCGCGACGAACTCAGCCACGACACCATCGACGCGGCCCTACACCATGCCGCCGCTCACCGAGCACAATATATGGAGCCCTGGCCCGGCACCCCGCAAAGCATCGCCTCGGGGATCCTCGACGATGAGACCTATGATTGGCTCAAGATCATCGAGGGCATGCTGAAGAGTGGGGGCTATCCCCTGGTGGTCGACGAAGAGACCTTGATCAAAGCCCACACAGCCGCGCAGAAGGCCACAGAGATCCACGTTTGCCCCACAGGCACCGCAGGGCTCGCTGGGTTGATGGCGCTAGGACGCGACGGGGTGCTGGCAGGTGACACAAGCGTTGTGCTCTTCACAGGCCACCTACGCTGAAACCCACGAACGTTGCTCAACCCCGAGGTGCGAGGGCCGGCCACCCCCAGAAACGGAACCCCCTGCCAGGCACCGTGAGAATATATTGCGGGTCGCCGACATTGGCGGTCATCTTGGTGCGCAGCGGGAAGACCGCCCATTGCGCCGCTTCGCTCGCCTCTTCAGGGTCCGCCCGCCCATTGGAAGCCACATCAGCGATCTCCTCGGTGGAGACCACCTCACCTTGGCGGCTCCCAAGCAAGGCGAGCACGCGATATTCATCAGGGGTGAGCTCGACAAAAGGTTTGCCACGCACTGAGACCGCCAAACGGTCGCGGTCGAGGCGTACTTCGCCAAAGGAGCCCACCATGGGATCCGCCGCCGCGCGCCCCACGGCCTCGAGAAGCTCTCCACGCATCATGGGCTTGGCGAGGAAGGCGACCGCCAACCCCACGGACGCAACCGCCTTCTCCAAGTCCGCCTCGCCCGTCATCACGACGATAGGCAGATCTGGGCAACGCTCGTGCAGGGCATGCAGCAAGTCGACCCCGTGCAGCCCGGGCATGATCCAATCCATCACCACCACACGTGGACAAGCCTGCTCGACCATAGCCAAAGCGCTCTTGCCGTCATAGGCGGTGAGGATCTGAAATCGGTTTGCAAGATGAAGTCCCACGACGCGACAGATCATCGGATCGTCATCAATGATCAACGCAGGAGGAAGATAGTTGTTCATCACAGCTCCCAGAGCTGCTCTATCTTCTGGGTTTGTGCCCCCCCTGACAAGCTCAGATTTTCGTAATTTTCCCAACCAAAGCCCCTCCACCAAAAGAACTGCCAAGAATACACCCGAACAGAACTGTCCGCGGAAACAATAAAGACCTCAAAGTTTGCGCGAGATCACAAACTTGCAACACGGGCAAGCCATCATTAGAGTTCCATACTTAAGCGATTGGTCAATGCCAAGGAGGCAATAATGGTCCGCAAGCTTGTCATTTTCTCCACACTCTTCGGCCTGGCGCTGGCGTCGCTGCCCGCCGAGGCACAGTTTTCCCGTTATGCGTTGCCCGTAGAAAAGGGAGTACTCGAAAACAAGCTCGAGGTGCAATACCAGTATTCGAAGTTGGGCGATGTTAACACCTCGATTATGTCCGTTGAGGGGCAGTATGTGCTCAGTGATCGGCTCGAGTTGGGCCTCAACGTGCCTTTCCTCACCCACGACTACGGCACCCAAGATGGCTTCGAGTTCGGCGATGTGATCCTCTCCGCCAAGCTAAAAGTGCTAGGCGTCGGCGATATGCTCGGCTTGGCGCTTTTTCTGAACGGCGCCCTGCCCACCCATTCATCAGACCTGCCCAGAGACAACAGCAAGCTCCAAGGTGGCGCAGCCGTCAACGCCGCGCTCCTGGGCTTCACCGTAGGGGGCGACGTACAGTTGATATGGGGGCTCGATGGCTCGACCGACGACCAGATCTATCTTGGGGTCAACGCCTTCGCCCGCATGCCGATCATCCCCTTGATCGCCATCCAACTCGCGGCGGAGTACTACCAATCCTTCAAGCCCAGCAGTGACATCAACGCCCTCGTGCTGACACCCGGCCTCGAGTTTTCCTTCCTTGGGGTCAACGCAGGCATCGCGGCGCGCATCGCCACCACCGATGACGCCAAGATCCTCTTCGCCAGCCGCCTCGGCGTGCTCGCGCACGGCGGCTTCCGCTTCTAGTTCGGTACTCCCCGCGGCCCAGCCCTACCTACCGTGCCCGGTCATCCGCCGCGCCTGTGCGCGCACCTCACGGGCCAAATGGGCTGCCACGTGGCTGCGTAGGTCGCGGCACGACGCGACCCCTACGAGCGACGCGTCCACCTGGAGCGAGAGCGAGTGGCTCGCGTTGCAACGCGCCTTGCCCTCTCCATCAACGAAGGCGCTCTGTAGCTGAAGCTCGCCTTTCACTGCGTCGCTGTGAAAGAGGGGAAAAAAGCAAGACGCGCTGCCGAAGTTCAACGTACCGTTCAACTCCAAATGCGCCAGGTTGGCTCTGGGCGCGCGGTCCGAATAACCCAAGCGTCGCGCCAAGGCTCGCCCCAGATCCCCCCGCAAACCAGAGACCCCGATGATATAGGGTGGGCGCAGCTGCTTCAGCGATCTCACAGCCTCTCCCCTCCCGTCTTTGCCTCGGCAGGATTCCCCCCCCGTCCAACGATAGCTGGCCTTTGTGGAGTCTTGGCTCCAACGCAAAAAGAACTGCCCCGCCTCGCGCGGTGCGGAGAAGGCGAGCACCACCAAACCCAGGTGCAAGAACACGTAGGTTGCCCGGTCATAAGGCATGCGACGGCGCCAGAAGCCGAAGCCAAAGAGCAGCGCACCGGCGATGGCGAGAATCATGGGGCCCTGGGTGAAGCGCCCCACCAG
>JAFCZD010000774.1 GCA_019314525.1 Deltaproteobacteria bacterium | reverse complement strand
TGCCGCCAACAAAAATCAGAAGGGTGGGACTCTGATCCGAGAGGACATTGTGAGTCGAGAGGAGCACGAGCGCCTTCTGAGCGACGTCGACGGCTATCGCCCGAAAGTTTGCAACGCGTGCAACAGCTCGAACTTGCACGCCCATGACTTTCGGGTGCGCAAGAGTCGCAACGATGAGGAGGCCGCTGTGTACGTGTTCCGTCGTTACAAGTGCATGGGATGCCTGGCGATCTGGCAGGTTCTTGCCGCCTTCATGGCGAGGCACCTTCATCGGCCTTGGAAGGTGATCCAGTCGGTCTTGGTCGAGACCGGAGATCTTTCAGCGACGGGTACGGAGCGTCGCTGCGACGTGCCACAGCGGACGGTCCTGCGCTGGCGAGCGCGCTTGGTGGCAAGTGCAGCAGCACTGGTCCAGGCTTTGGCCGAAGCTGGCACGTTGGCTCGATCGGTGCTCGGTGCGCGCCGTCGCCTGGAGCTGGTGGAGGCCGTCGCTGGAGCGCTCTTGGTGGAGCCAGGGCGAAAGCTCGGTGCCTTGGCCGGATGGATTCACCGGATTGTTCCAGGGCTTCGGCTCGTGTAGTCGTCGCGATTGGATCCCGCCATAGAGGTGGTTAAAAAATCCAATTGGTCCCCCCATTCTTGGCGTGAGTCGCCGCGTAATCTCCTTGGCGATGAGACCGATAGGCGGTCTCAGTCTAACCAAGGAGACAAAATGAAAGAGAAACAACGCGTCGAAATCGCGCTGTGGCGGGTCGGTGTGCTTGGTCCGCTGGTCAGCGCGGAGTTGGAACACGGCGACCTAAAGCAGCTCTGTACCGAGCTCGCAGCTCGAACGTACAAACGGCCGGACGGTGAGCGGGTCGAGCTGAGCCCGCGGACGATCGAAGACTGGCATTATCAGCACAAAAATGGCGGTTGGGAGGCGCTCAAGCCGGCGGTGCGCTCGGACAAAGGGACGAGTCGCGCGATATCCGACAAGATGGCCGATAAGATCCTCGCGCTGAAGCGAGAGAAGCCGCGGAGGTCGGTGCGACGCATCATCAAGATGCTGGTGCGCGACGGCGCAGTGCGTCGAGGCGAGCTCAAGCGCAGCAGCGTCCATCGTCTTCTCAAGGCACACGATCTCAGCGAGCGGCCCGCGCGCACAGAGGAGACGGAGCGCCGAGCATTTCGTCATGCCTACGCCGGTGATTGCTGGATGGGCGACGTGCTGCATGGCCCCAAGGTGCTCGATGACAAGGGCGAAGCGCGCAAGGCGTACTTGCACCTCTTCATCGACTCGGCGACCCGCTTCATCACTGCATGCGCCTTCCGGTTCGGCGAGACCGCGGCGGACTTCGAGTCGGTCCTCAAGCAGGGTGTGCTCAAACATGGAGTGGCCCGTATTCTCTACATCGACAACGGAGCCGCCCAGACGGCCGACTCCCTGGCACTCATCTGTGCCGAGCTGGGCATCTATTTACGGCACTGTAGGCCCTACGACCCCGCAGCAAAAGCTGGCGTCGAGCGGGTGCTGCGCACCGTCAGAGACGAGATCCTCGATGAACTCCCCAGCGAGCCGATCCCAATCGACGAACTCAATGGACTGATCTGGTCGTGGGTCAGCGCCGAGTACCACCAGCGCCAGCACGGAGGCACCGAGCGCCAACCCCTCGAACACTGGCTCTCAGATGCCGAGCGCCTCAGGGCTGCCCCGCCTGCCGCTGCGCTCGATGCCATCTTCCTGCATCGGGACCGCCGCAAGGTCGCCAAAGACGGCACCATCCGCTTCAAGGGTGCCCGTCTCGAGGTCCGCGCGGAGCTGACTGGAGAGGAGATCGAGCTGCGCTTTTCGGCTGACCACCCGTTCGACCGCACCGACCCGAGTACCTTCCCCGCCGTCTACGACGACGAGGGGCGCTTTGTCTGTGACACCGTGCTGCTGGACGTGATCAAAAACAGCGCACGGGTGCGTCGCGTGCTCAAAAAGGCTGTCAGCACCAGGACCGACCACGAGCCCACTGGCATCGATCCCCTCCAACAGATCGCTGACGAACACGCCCGTCGTGGTCGCTCGCCCAAAGAGTAGAGACAAACGCGACCACGACGCTCGACGTCGTGGTCAACCTGTTCGAGAGGTAAAACGCCATGTACCGACAACGCTTTAACCTTCGCAGCCATGTCTTGCCACAAGACGCCTGCGGCAAGACATTTACCGAGATCGGCTCGCACGCCAAGTTGGCTCGTCGCTTCGAAATGCTCGCCGACGACCCAGGGCTTGGCATCGTCATCGGCGACGCAGGCCTCGGAAAGACTAGCGCCATGCGCCACCTCACCGCCAAGCTTCCTCGGCCCGACTATCAGGTCGTTTACGTCTGCGACACAGCGACAAGTCCGTTGGATTTCTACCGCCAGCTCGCCCGCGAGCTCGGCCTGACCCCCTCCCATCGTCGCAGCCAGCTCTGGCACGACATCAAGGCCAGTATCGTCCAGCGAGCGGACGAGCAGCATATCAAGCTTGTCATCGTCGTAGACGAAGCCCAGCATCTTTCAGACACTTTCCTGCTCGACCTCTCTGGCTTTCTCAACTTTGCGTTCGACAGCCGCAACCTTATCACCTTCTGGCTTGTCGGCCAGACGCCGCTCAAGAACCGGTTGGCTATGCAGATGCACTCCGCCCTCGATTCCCGCGTCGCTGCGCGAGTCGCTCTCGAGCCGCTGACCGAGCGGCACGATTTTTCGGCCTTCCTCAAGGCTGGGCTCTCGGCGGCGGGGGCCGAAAGCAACATTGTCTCCGACTCGGCCGCCGAGC
>JAFCZD010000220.1 GCA_019314525.1 Deltaproteobacteria bacterium | reverse complement strand
TCTTGAACGAGCTGAGCCAGCAGGTGCTCCACTGTCACTTCGTAGTGCCCACGAGACATGCACACCCCGGCGGCGGCCTCGAGGGCGTGGGTGCAGTGACGGTTGAGGCGGCGCAGAAGTGCCGCAGGATCCGGGGAGAGCATGGTGGTCCACTCCTCGCCGAGCAAGGCTCGGCTGCTTCAAACAAAACTCAGCAATACAGAAACGAAGGGTCGCCGTTTGGCCAACGACCTGTCAAGTAATCACGCAAGAAGGATGCCGGTTCATCACGCTCCTCAAAGCTCATGAAGCGCGCCGCCCAGGCCAAGCTCGGACGAAATCCTCAGGTGGGCGCCCGATCCAGGCGCCGTAGCCCACGCGATGCGCCGAATTCCCCAGCTGACAGCGCGGCACCTCGGCGCGCGCGAGGGTCACTTCGACGTCATAGTCTATGGGATCACGCAGATAGGACTCGAGGGCCTCATCCAGTTGATGCCGCTCTTGTCCCCCGGGCAAGAGGCGCTCCCACTGTGGAAGGTCCTCCGCTCTGACCTCCAAGGAGATTTTGTTGCGATCGGCGATGCTGCCGCCGAGGAGCAGGCTCTCACCCAGCTGGCAGTTGGCTCTTCCCAGCGTGCTCCTCACGCTCTGGGCCAATACCACGCGCCTCAACTCCAATTGCCGCACGCCAGCACGATAGCCCAGCCGGTGTTCGATCATCGCCGCCAGGCCGCTGACGGTACGAGAGCGCAGGGTTTGCAAGCGCACCTCACGCAGGGCTGGCAGGCCGTCACCCCCAATGCCCAAGGCGTCGGAGTAGCCGATCACAGCGAGGAGCTGATCGTAGAGCGCCGACTGGGTCTCATGGGGTCGGGGGATGGGCCGGGATTTGCGCCAGGCTACAAAGAGCAGCGAGTAGAGACGCTGGTGGAAAATATCGAAGAGCCCCCTCAGCCGCTCGCCTGCCTCCGCCTGTTGGAAGATCAACCAGCTGATGCGCTCCACCAAGGCCATGGGCAGCGGGGAGTCGACCCCGAGTAGGCCGAGAAATGTAACTGTAAGCCGAGCACGATCGTGCTCCTCGTCCACCTCAAGGGCCTCGAGATCCGACGAGGGATGGGCCAGGGAGATGGTGCTCGTGAGGCGCACCTGCTCCTGCTCAGGCGGACCTCCCGCGCCAAGGGACACGCTGTCGACGAAGACACGCTCGAGGGTCAGCAGCGCCCTGAAGAACGAGGTGCCGCGGATCTTCTCGCCAAGCTCCTTCAGCTCGCGGAGAGCGACTCTGGACCGAGACGTTTGGGCCATCGATAAACATCCATCGCGTGAACGCGCCGGGTCATCACCTCTGAGTAGATATTCAGCGGTGTTTGCAGCGCGATGAACTCATTGAGTAGAGCCGAAAAAAGGTGCAGATCGCCAAGGGTGTCAAAAGCCTTCTCATCCAAGGTCAGTTCTGTGCTCCGACCCCAGATGGGCGTGCGCCGATGAAGGGTCTGCACCTCCTTGGTGCTCGCTATGGTGATGGACTCCAGCAACAGCTCGTTGGCGCGTGCGGCCTGAGCGTCTGCGTCAGCGCGAAAGTTGTAGAGGTCGATGGTGTCGCGCAGGGGACCGAGAGCGCTGAGGTCTCGCTGTCCAAGGGCCAAGTGTGCCACCAAACGCCGCCGCAGCTGCTCGCCGCGCGGGGCAGGGACGGGCCTCGAAATGGCGGCGATGTTGCGACATGTCACACCATTCAGCTCAGACTGCAAGTTACTGAGGTCCCCTGCCGCGAGAGCGGCGGGGAGTTGACCGTTGGTGGCAAGAATATCGATAAGGAGCGTCTGGTCACGAGGCGAGCGCTGGGGCCCATCGTAGAGCATCAGATAGGTGTAGATATCCTTGGCACGCTCCCGGCGCAAGACCTGCGCCCAAGCGCCTACTCGTGGCTCCTGCACCTCCGCCAAGGGGGGATAGTCGATGATTTGCCCCTTGGACCAACCAGCGACGTGAAGGACACGGTAGACCTCATAGTGTAGATGGGCGCCTGCTGGTCGAACCAGCTGCTCGATATGCCGCGGGTCCCGATAGACGGGGTCTGCGCTGTGGGGGAAGATGTTGACCACGGGCGTACAGTTGAGACGCACATGCTCGTGGCCCACGTTCAACCCCGACACCTCCGTCGCCACGTCGAAATGCAGGGAGACCTCAGCGCCTGTTCGAGCGCGCTGCCGAAGCAGCTTCCGCAGACCACCGACGGCAACGAACATGAACTTCTCGGGGAACAGAAAATACTCTTGAAGGAGCCTGAATCCATCGAATGAGCCCGTGGGATAGGCCAATAGCGCCTCATTGGCGGCGAAGCCACTGCCCGCGACCTTGAGCTGCTCTGTAACGTCGATGGTATCGCCGCCAACCTCTAGCTGCACCGCACTCAAACCCGCGGTCAGCGCACGATAAAGGGCGCGTGTGATGAGAGTATCACCATGGAAATGAAAGCGTAGATTGTCATCTCCTTCCGTCTCTAGCCACTGCCCAAGGGAGAGGGCCAAAGAGAGGCGCCCGCTGCGGCCTGAGTGACGCCACGTCACCTCGCGCAAACGCTGCCCCGCCAACTCGATGTCGTAGCTTGTAACAAAACGACAGGGTGTGCCCAACACAGGCTCAGAGCGGACCTCGCTGCCCCGTGGGACAGTGCCACGAGCCTGCTCGGCGGGAAGCACCTCCAGGATAGAGCAGGCGGGTAGCGGACAAAGATAATGGGGGTAAAGGATGTCGAAGGCCAGCTGACAGAGTTCTGTCAGCGCGACGTCGCGACGCTCAGAGACCTTGCTAGCGATGAAGGCGATACCCTTGAGCAAGCACTCAACGTCGGGATCGAAGCTACCCTTGCCCAGGTGATCGGCCACCCGCGGGTAAGCCTGCGCCATGGCGCGACCACCCTCGACGAGAAAAGCTAGGTGGTCCTGAAAATACGGATGCCGGGCCATGAGAGGCTACCCTTGCTCCACATTCTTGGTGGGCACGCGGCTGACCTTCACTTGGCCATTGGCGCCCACCACGCTGCGAAATACTGTGGGCAGCTCCCCCTCGGCCGTGATCACGCGAGCACTGACATCGAAGACCATCGCAAAGGTGTCTTCTCCCGGAGAAAACGAGACCTCCACCTCTC
Organism: Deltaproteobacteria bacterium; assembly: GCA_019314525.1. Lineage (GTDB taxonomy): Bacteria > Myxococcota_A > Polyangia > JAFCZD01. The sequence continues at coordinate 5,655 of JAFCZD010000220.1, read as the reverse complement.
GCAATCGCGGCTCATAGAGGGCAATGGACTCGAGCATCTCATCACGGATCGTATCCAAAGAGCTAGCAGCGCGTAGGAGGCCAGAAAAATCTGTCGTGCCATATTTGGGAGTAGCGCTGGCCGTGCCCCGACGTGAGTTGAGCATGCGCTGCAGCTGGCGACGGATGGAGTCGAAGAGCTGCGCCTCATCCTCGACGAGGTGCCGCATATCGGCCGGCTCAGGGTCCTCGATGCGCTCCAGCAAGGTCCGACTGCTCATTCATCCTCCGAGGGCCAACGATGGCCGAGCCAGAGTGTACCACCCTTTTGCCGCGCCAAGCCCCTTTGGAGGTTGTTTCTTCCCCTGGTGGCAGGGACGCTTCGAGCACCCGCTAGCAGCTTGTGGAAGGGTGCCAAGAACAACATGAGCAGCCCGCCGCCCAAGAGGCGACGTCTGCCGCGGTTGATGGCCCCCCCCCCTTTACTGCCCTTTTCACTGCGGGTCGTCTGGGTAGCCATGGACCAGATCCTCCAACATCAGCTTCTTGCCCCCCTCGCCGGAATAGAAGTCCTCCGCGTCGGTCATGTGGTCACCCGACTCGGCATCCACGGTGAGGTGAGCGGGCGCCATCTTGCCCTCCCAGCGGTCAGCGTTCTCAATGCCCACCGCGCGCAACTTCGCCGTGCGCTGCCCAAGCTCCGCAAGCCACACCAAGAAGCTTATGGGGTGATAGGAGTAGACCATGCCATCTGCCGGAAGACCTGCATGACGCGCAACCTCTGGAGTCCACCAGAGCGTGGGCTCGATCTGCTGGGCGATGAGCCGACGACGGGTGGATGCGGGGAGCTTGGCGAAGTCAGGGGCCGCGCGCAGCTCCTCCCGCCAGCCGCCAGGCACCCACTCCGAGAGGTGGCGCGCCACCACACGCCGAAGCTCTTCTCGTCCCGTGTTGAAGCGGAAGAAGTTACGCAACTCCCGGCGTGAGAGCAGCCCATCAGGTCTGCTCCCTCCCAAGGGACGGTCGATGCGGCGCAAGATGCGCGCGTCCTTGCAGAAGCGGCTGCGGCCTCCCTCGTCATAGACGAGCCAATAGCCTGGATCGACCTGGGATGCGCCATCTTCTGCTGCGAAGATGGCAAAGTGAATTTGGCTCTCGCGTTGACCTGAAGGCCCAGCCTCACCCACCCGGCCAATCGTCTCACCTGCCTCCACCGACTCCGAGCAGAGCGCCACCTGCCCCTGCTCCAATACCCTCGCCCAACTCTGGCTAGCGCCGCGCCTCAACCAGGGGATCGACTCAGCCTCGGCCTTGGCTTCATCGGCGTTCCACGCCAGATGATAATAGAGCGAGAAGAACCCCCAACTTTGCCGCCCCAAGGCAACCTCGTGCCGCAAGAGCACGAAGTTACAGCTCCCCACCGGGCAAGGTGAAGCGAGCTTGGCCGCCACCACTTTGCCCCGCTGCACCGCTCGCACTGGCGTCTTGAGGGTTCCCCGCAAATGCAGCCCACCATGCCAAAGCCGTGAACGACCGAGAGGCCCCACAGGGAAATGGAGGTCGACGTCTTGCTCGCTATTTTCGTAATAGCGCCCCGCCGCGCGCTTGAGCTGCAGCACAGGGTCCTCACGCTGTCCCAACCCCCTTGGTGCTGCGCTCAGGGGGAAATTGATGCTCGACCCCATGGAGCGAAAGAGCCGCAAGAAGTCGAACGGCCCAGGATCCCATTTGTTGGTGCTGAGGTGGTAGTGGCCCACGAAACCACGGTAGGCGCGACGATCGTCGATCTTGGTCCACAGCGGGCGGGAGGCCGCATCAAGGGGTGATTGGGCGTTGACCTCAAAGATGCGCGTCAATGCACGACAGAGGCGGATCATTCCCTCGTATTGCGCATCCGTGAAATCGTAACTGAGGAATTGATGCCCGTGAATTCGGCAGGTGACAGTGCGGCGCGGCTCTTTGTAGTAGTTCGGATAGCGCGCCGCATCACCGCGGTTCTGCAACTCGATTCCTACAGAAACCTCGTTGACTCCGCCCGCGTGGAAGGCGCAATGCATCAAGTCCAAGGTCTGGTAGATCGTGCCATCGTTATCCACCATGAAGTGGACTGAGAGCCCCCGTTGGTTATGCAGCACGTTGTAGCACATGCGCGCATCACGACAGCCGTCGAGGTGTACCACGATCTGGCGCACCACCTGCTTGAGCCGCGGGAGGCTCTCGCTCGGGCCCATGAGGCGCCGCAGACGATAACGGGTACTGCGGCTGCTGAGCCCTGGCGCAGGATGGGACGCGTAGATCTTGGTGATGTCGTTGGTGCAGTGTGGAACGTAAGCTGAATAGCCGCCCTCATCATCGAAGGTCACGACACGGTGGTCGATGGCGTAGCGCTTACCGCAAACGATGATCCCCGAGTTGGCCATGAACAACGACTATAGCATCGCATGAGCCCGAGGACGCTATAGGGCCAAACACAGCCAGCGCCATGGGAACGTTCACGCTTGGTCCCACTCTGCCGGCTGCGCCTGGCCTCACGATCGAAAACCATCGATGAACGTCTATAGCAGCTCAGGCGAGCGGGGCTTGCACTCCTCCTCCCGCCCAAGGCAGAGCGGATAACAGCCTGGGATGGTAGGAACCGGCAGGGCCAGCCGAGCGCGCCGAGCCATCAGCTCAAGATCATCGATTTGAATCGTCTGCGAAGTGAAGGAGATCAGCAGGGGGCCGTGAACTTGAACGGCAGTGCTGAAGACCTCACCGATGCCCTCCCCTTTGCGCCAGCGCCAGGAAAAAACGCGGCCGTGCCCCCCTTCGTCCACCAAATTTCCACCGAGGAGCTGACCCCGCAGGCGAGTACGCACCAACGTCTTAACGGCTTTGGCAGATTGTCCACAGTTGAAGACGTGAACCAGCGCGAGGCCGCCGTCAGGCGTGGTCACCCGAGCTCCCATGGGATCCCGCACAGCCACCCAACGAAAACGAACACCCAAGTTCAAAGAGCCCTGACCATATTCGACGAGGGTTCGTGTCCAACCTGGGACGCGCGGTCTGGTGGCTGCAGGGCAGCCCGCTACGACGATAGAGACAAACGCAAAGAGTGAATACGCAACCAGCCTATGCACGATGACAACCCTCAACCTATCACTTCGTTTTGATCAGTACCGTACGGTTCTTGCCGATATTCTGCAAAGAAGTGATAGCCACTGCATAGCGCCCCTGGACGCGGGTAATCTTCACCTCGCCACCAGGCAAGCGCTTACCTGTGTCATGAGAGAGCACCCAGCCCCGTTGCCCTGCCCTGACATTCTTGTTGTCACCAATCTCCAGGTGCAGCGAGCGCCGTCCGCGCATCTCGTAGATGCTGATGATTCGTACCTTCACGCTGCCAGACTTTGCTTTGGGAGGTTTGGTGGGAGGCTTGGTGACCACGCGCCCGCCTGTGCGACGTCCGCAATGCCCAGCCTTGCAACGACGCTTGCCACAGCTGCGAGCAGACCCCCAGGCAGGGCAACCCGTGGGCCCCGTCCGACACACCTGATAGCTATGTCGAGTGCTGCAGCGGCGGGCCCCCTTGGGACACTCCGGCCGACACTGACCGCAGGCTCCATCTTTGCATGGCACTCCGCCTGGACAGGGGAAGGTCTTGCTCCATGCGTTACAGGTCTCTGAGACCTTCTCACAGACGACATAGCCCGTTTTTCCAAGACATTCTCGGTTGCCCACCGCGCACTTATGACAAACACCTTCCCCACTACCATCAGCCTTGAAACGTAGCCGCAGTGAGTAGTGAGAGTGGTCACGCTTGCCCCGAGCGCGCACACGTATGTAATAGCGACCCGCCTCTTCCACCGCAACCACTGCCCTACGACCACCAGCACCCCAGGGGCGACCCTCTTGGATCTTTACCCCCAAGACGTCGGTAATCGCCAACTCCAGGCGTGAACTCCCAGTGTCCCAATGCAGTTGCACGACGAGCTTTCCAGCTTTGGGTAGCTCAACGTATTTCCAATCGGTACGGTCGCGACGCGGAGAGCTGACGCGGTCGTTGTGCACCACGTTGAGTGCCAGCCGGCGCCCGCGAATACGAATACCGTCCTTGCCCGTCTGACTATCGAGGCATTTGGCGCTCGTGCAACCGCATGAAAGCTGGCCAAACGCCGAGACAAGGCCGAGCAACAAGAGCCATTTATTCGATAGTTTCATAATGTCGCGACCATAGCATGCAGACCTCACCCGTCAAGGCACCCAGCTGGCCCGGCCAGACGTAACCGGCGCAGAGGCCCACGGGCATTGATCATACGTGTGAGACCCACCCTCTCCCCCTCATCCTCGCCTTGAGCCCCGCATGGCCCGCAACAACCAGAACGTCATGCCTGTGAGGGCCGTCACCGCCAGCAGCAGCAACCCTGCAAAACCCACCCAGCGCCAAGGATTGTCTTCAGCACCCTTGCCCTGAGACGCCTCGGACCCCTTCACAACCTTGCCTTGGCGACCTTCCAGGCGCACAACGTTGGATAGCAGCGCCCCCCCGGCGAGTTGCACGTCATGGCCCACCCGGCAGCGGTCGGGTAGCTTGAAGGTGAGCACCAGCTGGCCGCTGATGGCACGCCCAAGTTGACGCAACTGAGCATTGATATCCGTGGCCTTACGAGCCCAGCGCAGCATACCCCGAGAGCGCTTGGCGATCTCTCCCAGATTCAGCAAAGGCCCCCGCTCGTCTATGGGTGAAAATGCAATGGGGAAGATGGCGACCCCCCCCTTGAGCGCCCGCTTGCCCAGGCGTCGAAACGCCTCCCAGTCGGGCATGCGATCCATGCCATCAGAGATAACAATGAGCAGCCGCCGGGTATCTCCCGAGGGTACCTGCGCGGCCTTCAAGCCGCGACGCAGACCCGCCAAGAGCGCAAGGTCTGTGGTCCCTTCATGAGCTTCTAGGCGGTCGAGAGCAGCGCGAGCGCGGGCCAGCGGTGCGCGAGCCGTCAGCTGCTCCACTTCTGCGTGATAGGCCAAGAGCGCGTAATGCGTCTTTGGGGGCAACGCCTCGAAGAGCCGCTCTAGACCACGCTTTATCATGTCGAGCGTGGCGCCATAGCTCTCGCTGGCTTGCACCAAGATGACCACATAAAGAGGCTTACCAGACTTGCCGAAGGAGGTGGCGTTCTCGGCTCGACCCTCGTGCTTAGCGTCGAGAACTAACCGGTATTCCGAGAGCCGCCGGGGGCGGATCACGCCCTCGAGCTCTACTTCCACGGCGTGCACGTCGATGACACCTCGAGCACAAGCGCGCGCATCAAGGTGCTCAATGCGCAAACGTGGCTTCCGCGCGTCGGCGGAGGCGCCTTGGAGCAACACGAAACAGGCACAGCAGGTGCAAGCCAGCGCGTTCAACAAACCACACTGCGAGCCAAGCGTCGGCATCGCGACTCAGCGCCCACCGAGGGCGAAGGAGAAACCCACCTCGGCGCCACGCACCACTCCTCGCCCTGTATGCACGTAGACCTCAATCAGGGGTGCGCCCTCAGCCTCGCCTGCGGCCACTTCACAGCGTGCACCCACCCCGGTATCCGCGATGAGCTGCCAGAGGAGCGCTTCGAGGCCCTCAGCGAGCTCCTCGGCCGACATACCGGCGGCCGAGCTGCGAAAAGCGGTGACGATTTGCACCAGTCGCGCCACAAGCAAC
>JAFCZD010000029.1 GCA_019314525.1 Deltaproteobacteria bacterium | reverse complement strand
GCCATCGCCCAGCGTGCCGTCGGCGTCGCCGTAAAGCTGCTCCAAGCCCCTTATGACGAGCGATTCATCCTCGCCAACGGCAGCTACTATTGCTCGGAACTGGTGCAGGAGGCCTTCAAGCGTGCCAACGCCGGAGAGCCCGTCTTCAAGGCGCGACCGATGTTCTTCGGCAAGCCGGAGACCTCCGAACGGGAGGTCTGGAGCCGTTATTACACCACCCGCGGCTGGAAGGTGCCAGATGGCCAACCTGGGGTGAGCCCCCTTGGAATCTATCTCGATGCCAAAGGTCTGTGTGACCGATGACGAGCAGCGAAAGCACCACCAAAGCCATGCCCAGTCGGCGCCACCGCGGCGCGCTGCTCATCTCGGTATTGCTGCTCTCCGCCTGCGGCATCACCTACGAGCTGCTCATCGGCGCCATCGCCTCCTACCTCCTCGGAAGCTCCGTTCTGCAGTTCTCCCTCACCATCGGCGTCTTCCTCGCGTCTATGGGTGTGGGTGCTTATATCTCGCGCTGGATCGGGGACGATCTCCTTGAGCGCTTCATCGAGGTGGAGATCGCTCTCGCCGCCGTGGGGGGCGCTTCAGGGCCCCTGCTCTTCGTCGCCTTCACCTTTACCGGGTCCTATTACCTCGTGATGTTCCTCCTGATCATCATGGTGGGCGCCCTGATTGGCCTCGAGATCCCGCTGCTCACGCGCTACCTGGAGCGCTACAGCTCCTTACGCGACAGCATCGCCAACGTCTTCTCCCTCGACTACCTCGGCTCTCTGCTGGCCTCTTTCCTCTTCCCCTTGGTCTTCCTGCCGCACCTCGGCATCTTTCGCACCTCCCTAGCCGTGGGGCTCTTGAACCTGCTCATCGCCCTGGCAACCCTGCTCTTCTTCTGGCCCATACTGCGTCGTCGGCTGCGACCTTTGCTCTTCGCCCTCGGCGTGGCCGTCGCCTTGGCCGTGACCCTCGGCTTCGGCACGACGCTCTCCAAGGCCATGGAGAGCCGCCTCTATCGTGACGAGATCCTCTACGCCAAGCAGTCGCCCTATCAGCGCTTGGTGCTCACGCGGTATCGCGATGACGTGCGCCTCTACCTCAACGGTAGCCTGCAGTTCAGCTCACGTGATGAGTACCGCTACCACGAAGCGCTGGTCTTGCCGGCACTCTCGGCCGCGGCCACGCGCAATCGTGTGCTGGTGATTGGCGGGGGTGATGGCCTGGTGGTGCGGCAGGTGCTCAAGGCTCCGGGGGTGAAACACATCGTGCTCGTAGACATCGACCCCGAGGTGACACGCCTGGCGCGGGAGCACCCGCTCCTGCGTAAGATCAACAACAATTGCCTGGAAGACAAGCGCGTGAAGATCATTCACACCGATGCCTTTCGCTACCTTGACGAAGAGAGCGCGCTCTTCGACGTGATCGTCGTCGACCTGCCTGACCCACAGCGTGAGGTGCTGAGCAAGCTCTACAGCATCGCCTTCTATCGTGCCATCAAGCGACACCTCACCCCAGGCGGCGTGGCCGTGACCCAGGCGACATCACCGCTCTTCGCGCGAAAGGCCTATTGGTGTGTCGTGGCAAGTGTACAGGCCGCAGGCTTGCAACCTTTGCCCTATCACACCTATGTGCCAAGCTTCGGACAATGGGGCTTCATCATGATGGCCCCTCGTCGGATCCGCGGTGAGCAGCTGCAGGTGCCCTTCCCCTCCCGTTCCCTCGACGACGGCGCCATGACGCGTATGACGAGCTTCCCTGTGGACTATGGGCCCATCGAGGTACGGGCCAATACGTTGGACCGACCGGTGATCATCGAATACTACCGCGAGGGCTGGGACGCTTGGTTTTGAGGCTAAACACCCTCTAGCTGCGCTGGCGAGCAGCCTCATAGAACACAGCCGTCGTGGCCGCCGCAACGTTCAGCGCCTTGATCACCCCAGGTGTGGGGATCGTCGCCAACAAATCGCATTGTTTGCGCACCAGGGGGCGCATCCCAGCGTGTTCGCTGCCCAGCACGAGGGCCACAGGAGTGACCATGTCGAGGTCTCCGGGTTTCTGACCGCCGCTCTCCACGGTGCCAACGATCCAAACCCCAGCGTCTTTGAGCTCTCGCAGGGCCCGCGCCAAGTTGGTCACTCGCGCGCAACGCACATGCTCGCTGGCGCCCGACGAAATGCGCACCACCGTGGGCGTGATCTGGGCGCAACGGTCCTTGGTGAGCACGACGCCCGTAGCCCCAAGGGCGACGGCGGAGCGCAACATGGCCCCGAGGTTTTGCGGGTCGGTGACGCCGTCCACCACGAGCAGCAGCGGGGCGGGGCCACCCTCCTCGGGGAAAAGATCGTAGAAGTTGGCGTATTGGTAGTCTCCCACCACCGCCGCCACACCCTGATGCGAATGCTCGCCTCCCAGGGCGTCTAGCTGCTCCTGAGGGACGCGATGCACCGCCATTTGAGCAGGTATGGGCCCGAGCGCTTTGCCATCCAGCAGCACATCAGCCCGAGCTTGCGCGACCCAGAGCGCCTGAATACGAGAGGCATCTCGCTTGAGCAGCTCGCGAATGGGGTGCAGTCCAAAGACAATGCGCGACATGACGGAAACCTGCTGGTTAGTGGGCCGGACTCGGGCCGGTGAAGAGGCTCGCAGCGTCGCTCTCCTCCAACCCATAAAAGAAGGCCAACTCCTGGACGATGGCCGTCTGGAGCTCCTCACGTAATAATTCAGGCGTCTCCGCGTAGCGCTCCACGTTGCATTTGTAGACCACCACGGCGGCTAGGACGAGCCCCGCCCCTTCCACCACCTGAGGCCTACGTGACGCAAGAGCGCGCCCCTTCTGAGCCTTGGCCTCGCCCTTGGCATCAGCGTCAACTTCAGCGTCAACATCAGCGTTGGGATCGACTTTGGGGTTCGCGGTGGCGAGGTAGACGGGCGCCCTTGGATCGAACCCCTCCACCACCAACTCCAGCGAGGGCACGGGTAGCACGAAGAGGGGCGCTGCCTGAACATCTGCTCCCACGGGGCCATGAATCTGGGCCAACAAGCTATGCACAGCGGTCAAAAACTCCTCATCATCGAGGGACCACTTGACATCAGCAGCGCCGAGATCCGCCTCCCGCACCGCCAAGAGCCGCTGCACTCCTTCCCGAGAACGTCCCGCCATCTCCAGCGCGACACCCAGAAAATAGTGCGCATCGGCTGGTGTCAGCTCCTCGGTCGCCGCTCGCTCCAGAAGCTCGATAGCTCGCTCGTAACGGGCGAGGTCGATGCATATGCGGCCTACCCGCAGATCGTAGGACGGGTGCACATAGGGGCCCGCGGGCAAGCGATCCAGAGCAGCCTGCGCCTCTTGCTCATAACCGCCGGCGAGACATGCCTCGGCACGCAGCAGACAGACATCCACAGCCTCGTCGCTGCCCGCCACCAAAGGCTCTGCGTCATCACAGAAGCGAAGCGCGCCATCGAAGTCTTTCAGCGGCTCAATAGAAATCTCGGCCGCATAGAGCATCGCATCGACATAATCAGGGTCGCATTCCAGCGCACGACCAAAGAGGTCCAAGGCGCCTTCGGGATCGCCCTCTGCAGCCACGATGGCCCCCAAGAGCATATAGCCTTCGGGGCTCTCGTCATCCAACTCAAGAATGTGCTGTGCTGAGAGCCGCGCGCCCATCATGTCCCCGCGACGGAGTAGGTCCCAGCCCCGATCGAGGTGCGCGGTGGTCGCGTCCGTATCAAGGGAGCGCTCTTCAGGTGGAGATTCGGTGCTTTCGAAATCATTGGCCATTGCGGCGCCTTATTACGCCGGCAGGCGCGTCGAGACAAGCCCCGAGACGCGCTCCTTGCCGAGGGCGTTTCTTCACTTGGAGCTCAAGGCTGCATAAACTGGAGCATCAAAGAAGGCTACACATGTCCAAACTAGCGAAGAGACGAAGAAACCGGGGATTAATTGGCGCTTTGACCGCCCTCATACTCACAGGGTGTCCGGGAGGCTTCAACCCGGCCGCGGCGCCTCCAATCCCCGCGGCGAATGACGGCACCCGGGACGAATTGCGGCGCTGTGTTCACCTCTTTCAGCAAAAAGAGAGCGCCATGGAAGCGAAAACATGCTTCGAGGCGGCCTCCTTGAAGACCCGTGAACAGCCCGCAGAGCTTGTGGCCCAGTTCTACCTGGGCCGCCTATCACTGCGCTCGGGCGCAAACGCTCGTGCCTTTGAGACCCTGAGATTGCTCGCCAAACGCAGCCTGGAGGAGCCCCTGCGTACCAGCGTGCGCTACTATTTGGGGCTCGCCGCGGCTCGCCAAGGCAAGGCGCGAGTAGCGAAAGAGCAACTCGCCCCCCTTGCGACCACCATTGATGCCCAATCACGCCCCGCCCTGCTCGCGGCGTTGGCGAGCGCCGAAGCCCACCTAGGGGAACTGGAGGCGGCTGTGGCCCACCTGGCACAACTTCACACCCTCTCTGATCGCCCCGCTGAGCGTGCCTACGCCCGCGCCACCCTCTCTGGCCTGCTCCAGAAGAGCGCCATCCGCCAACGCTGGCGTGCACTCTTCACGCAAGCAAACAACCAAAGCCTCCTCCGAGCGCTCCTGGGACAACGCCTAGTACAAAGCGCGCTAGCTCGAGGAGACATTGACGGCGCTCGTGATATCGAACGTCGCTGCGCGCCTGCGCTGCACGCCCACGGGATCCCCTCCCTGCTCTCTGGTCCCGCGTCACCCGCTGGCAAAGGCTCGATGGTGGTATGGTTGCCGCTCTCAGGGTCCTACAGCAAGATGGGCCGACTGGCCCTCGCGGGCATCGCCTTCGCTTCAGGCGCTTTTGCTACCGCCCCTGCTTCGGGGAGTCCCCCCTTGTTGGTGGTGGATAGCGCCCAACCCAACGCCATGGCTCAACTCGAAGAGTTGACACGAAACCCTGGGGTTGTAGGGATGGTCGGCGGATTCTCCACGACACGCACTGAGGCCCTGGCGCGCCTCGCTCGCGCTCACAACATCCCCCTTGTCGATCTGGTGAGCCACCCCAAGGGGGCATCCAAAGCGCGCTACCACGTCTTACCCAGGCCCAAGGATCGGGCACAGCAGCTCGCAAGGATCGCTATCGCACGCCACCCAAGGGCAAAGGCCGTCATCCTCGCCCCTGAGACCCCCTATGGGCGCCGCATGAGCCAGGCCTTCGCCAGAGCCCTCGCCGCAGGCGGGGGACGCCTCTTGAAGACATCCACTTATCCACCGAAGACCACTAACTTTTCCTCGCGCATAAAGACGATCTCCAAGCTCACGCCAGATGTCGTATTCGTGCCTGATCGAGCCATGAAGTTGGCCTTGATCGCGCCGGCCCTAGGGGCGGGTGGGCTCTGGGCAGCCACGCCAAGCCAGCCTGGCGGGAAAAAGATCACTCTTGTCGCCACGGCTGATGGCCTCACGGCTGCCCAGGCCAAGCGTTGGCGACGCGCGCTCTCTGGCGCCATCATCGCACCGGGCTTCTTCCCCCTGGCGGATCATGCGCTGGTCCTGGCCTACCAGCGCTTCAGCGGACGTCTGCCTTCATTGGTAGAGGCCTATGCTCACGACGCCGCACTATCCTTGCTTGCCCCTCTGCGCGCAGGCCTTGGAACTCCACGCGCGCTCCAGCAGGCCTTGAACACACGAGCTGTGGAGGGGTTGACCGGGAAGTTGAGATACGAACTCTCGGGAAGACGTGCGGACCCACCGCAACTCTACCGCGTTGGCCCATCAGGCCTCGAGCCCTACGCAATGAACTCACCCAAGTCTTAGGGTCCGTGAGGGTGCTGAGCCTCTAGAGGCTGCCAAAGCTGCGTTCAAAGAGCTCACGGATGGCGGTCGTTCCCTCTTCAGCGAGGAAGCGAGTCCCTGTGCCACAGAATCGACGGGTCTTGATGCGTGGCTCTGAGATCTCCGCCCAGACTTTTCCGTCCCACTGATGCCAGGCTTTGCGCTCCTGATCAAAAACGAAGACGGGCTTGCCCCAATGACGCGCCAGCTCTGCCGCCCACCCGGTGCCCCCCTTGACCGTATCGTCTTCGAGGATCACGCCCACTACAAAGACCTCGCCGGCGGTCTTCACCTGATGCCAGATAGTCTGCAGGGTTCGGCGAAAAAGGTCCGTCTGCGGATAGTTGCGCTTCATATGCGCTCGTAAGTAGACCTCACTCACCGCACCTTGGGCCAGCTCCTCGTCTGAGAGCGACACCATGCCTTGGTTGCGTGCGGGTTTGCGCCCTTCACAGGTGAAGTTCACCTCCCTCAACCCCCAGCCCTCCGCGGCGCGGCCGAAGGCCTCTTCAGCGCCCTGAGCCCCACCGGAGAGGAGCGTGAACGAAGACGAGGGCAGGCTTAGGCGCGCACCCTCACCCGCGGCACCCAGGGGCCGCAAGGCGTCCGGGTCCAGCGCGATCCCCTCTTCTGGGAAGCCCTTACCGCCGCAGAGGCGATGCAAATGCACGTTGTCAGGCTTCGATTCGAGGAAGAGCCCCACATCGATCAACTCGCTCACGGCGTGACAGGGGTCTGGGACAACTGTTGGGTAGGAGCCGGTGGTCGCCCGATGGGTCTTGGCGGTCATCCACAGCGGCGCTCCCAGGCGCCGACAATAGGACTTCAAGCCACCAAGGATGGCCGCCGTCTCGATGGCAGAACCACCTTCCCAGTTGTAAGCGTCCACCAAGACAATGGTGGGGGAGAAATCGAGATGCCGCCGCATCACCTCCGCGGTCTCTTCTGCCCGACCAAGCCAAAACTCGCCGTCGGCAAAAGCCGTTATCATCCGTCTCCCGGCCAAATTCGCCCGTTGGCTGGCGCGGTCCTCGATCTTGGCGATACTGCACCAATCGTCGATAAGGACATCATAGCGCGACTGAATATGGTCCACGGTCTGCGCCACACTCAGGTGCAGCACACGCCCGCCGCCAAGCAGCGCGTCGATGCCTATCTGAACCAGAAAGTTCGTCTTACCGATGCCAGCCCGCGACATCACCACGGCCAGGCCACCAGGTCCGGGAGACGTGGAGATTAGATCGCCAAGCACTTCCACCAAACGCAGTGGGCTCTGGGCTTTTCGCTCTTGCTTCGACATTGCCATTCCCCTACTTCCCCTTGGCCTTGCTTCGCTTTTCGGCCTTACGGATCAGCTCCTCTGAGATACTCACAGGCACCTTGAGGTAGCGTGCAAACTCCATCGTAAACTCAGCCTTGCCCTGGGTCGCTGAGCGTAAGGCGGTAGCGTAACCAAACATCTCGGCGAGGGGCACCTCGGCTTCGATTCGTGTGAATTTTCCATCTTCCTGGGAGCCAATAATGGACCCACGGCGCTGAATCAGCGTCGTAAGCACAGTCCCACCAAACTCAGAAGGTCCCTCAATGACTGTACGCATGATCGGTTCGAGGATCCGCGGTTTGGCCTCGTGAAACACCGAACGCCACGCCCCACGAGCGGTCTCTTTGAAAGCCATCTCTGAGCTGTCCACGGCGTGGTGCTTACCATCCACCACCACCACGCGTACGTTCACCACAGGGAAGCCCAAGAGCAGCCCTTTGGCCATCATTGAGCGGAACCCGAACTGTACAGCGGGCATGAACTGCGTCGGGATTACGCCACCCTTTGTCTTGTCCTCAAAGGCAAAGTCGCCTTCTTCTGTTGGCTCGACGTAGCCCACGACGCGACCGTATTGTCCTGCTCCACCCGTCTGTTTCTTGTGGGTGTAGTCAAACTTCGCCCGTGTTCCGAGGGCCTCACGATAGGCCACCTGAGGTGGTGACACCTCGACTTCGGCGCCGTATTCACGTTTCATGCGCTCCAGATAGACCTCGAGATGCAGCTCCCCCATACCACTGACAATAGTCTCGGAGGATTCAGGGTCAACCGCCACACGAAAGGTGGGGTCTTCCCGGGTGAAGCGCCGCAGCGCCTTGGCCATCTTGGCCTCGGCCTCCCGATGAACGGGCACGATGGAGAGGGAGATCACGGGCTCAGGGACGTGAATCTGATTCATCGCCACATTGAGCTTGCCGTCAGTGAAGGTGTCCCCGGAGTTGCAGTCAACACCAAACATGGCGACGATATCACCGGGGCCTGCCTCTTGAATCTCTTCCATCTCGTCGGCGTGCATTCGCACCAGGCGCCCAACCTTGTGTTTGCGCCCTGTGCGCGTATTGAAGACGAACTGGTCGCGCCGCATCATGCCCTGATAAACGCGAAGGTACGTCAACTGCCCATAGCGTCCGTCCTCAAGCTTGAAGGCTAGGGCGACCATGGGACCGTTTGGGTCGCTAGCGATCTCCACCTCTTCGTCGCCATTATCGAGGGCCACGGCGAAGTTCTTGACGTCACGAGGGTCAGGCAAATAGTCAACGACACCATCAAGCAAGGGCTGCACCCCTGCGTTCTTGTAGGCCGAGCCCACGAACACCGGCAGCAGCTTATTGCCGATAGTGGCCTGGCGTATGGCGTCGCGGATCAACTCATCGGTCACTCGCTCCTCGAGCATCGCCTCCATCAAGTCGTCAGAGAACATCGACGCCGCATCGAGCATCTCTTCTCGTGCTGCCGCGGCCTGCTCCTGCATCTCGGCGGGGATCGACTCCTCCTTCAGTTCCTCGCCAAAGGCCCCCTTGAAGCGGTAGGCCTTCATCGTCACGAGATCCACGATCCCGGAAAACTCGTCAGCGATCCCGATGGGCAACTGCATCATCACCGGGTTGAGGCCCAACTGCTCTCGCAGTTGCTCTTTTACCCGCAGCGGATCCGCGCCTGTGCGATCACATTTATTGATGAACGCCAGGCGGGGAACGCTGTAACGCCGCATCTGACGATCAACCGTAAACGACTGGCTTTGCACGCCGGCGACAGCACACAACACCAGGATCGCGCCATCGAGCACGCGCAGCGCGCGTTCTACCTCAATGGTAAAATCCACGTGCCCAGGTGTGTCGATGATGCTGATGTGATGGTCACGCCATGCACAGTAGGTGGCCGCGCTCGCGATGGTGATGCCACGCTCGCGCTCCAACTCCATGGAGTCCATCTTCGCGCCGACCCCATCTTTGCCCCTCACATCATGGATGGCATGAATACGGTTGGTGTAAAACAGGACTCGCTCGGTGAGCGTGGTCTTGCCGCTGTCCACATGCGCAGAAATACCAATATTGCGCACTTTTCCGAGGTCGGAAATCATCTTCTCTCACTCCGTTCGGTGACCATGCCACCGAGCTTCCATGCCGTCAGCGGCGACAGACCGCTGCTACCCAGCCACACACACCACAGCTTTGCGCCCCGAGGGGACGCGCCCGCCTTTGGCGCGTTGGGATGGCGACACCTAGCTGGCAGGCTGGGTTCCAGTCAAGCGCCAATCCGAAATTTCATATAAAAAACACGCAAAAGGCGCTCTTTCGACTGGCGGGCAACCACAACTTCCCCCTCTTTCTCTTTCGGATGGGCAAGCCAAAGGGTATCGCTACTTTGGCGGGGAGCTCCCTTTCGTGGCAACCTAGGCCTCTAGGGAAGGCTTATTTGCCCTGTCTCGAAGAGCCCCACCGCGCTCACAGGTTGACCTGTAGCATCAAGACCACCAAAGAGGAGAAAGCTGCCCGCGCCAACCGCCACCGCATGGGCCTGGGCGCGCGGACCCGGGGCCTCTTTCACCTCGAGTGACCGCAAACTCTCAGAGAGAATCTCAAAAGAGCTGCTGATCCCGCTCATATCTTCCCCACCGATCACAACGATTTGACCGTTGACGACCATGGCGATGTGACCTGCCCGCGCCACATTGAGCGCGTTCTCCACGTGGGTCACGTCTCGTGTTAGAGGATCAACAAGCCACCCGTCAGCGAGCAGCTGCCCTGAGGGATCTCTTCCACCGATAATCGCAACTTTCCCGTTGGCCAGAGCCACAGCCGCGGCGCCCACCGAAGGGGCCTGCCCGCCCAGGGCGAGGGCTAGAGTCTCCCCCGAAGCAAGATACACGACCTCTCCCGCCAGGCCCTCCACAGCCTGTCCACCCACCACCACCACGGCTGTCCCTGTGCTAGCCACCGCAGGCTCGTCGCGAGCCTCGCGCATCGGTTGGCTCAGCAACGTGAAGCCAGGCTCAACGCCGCCGCCCGTGCGAAGTCGAAGCATTGAGTTCATCGGTTCATCGGTGCTATTCAGCCCACCAACCACCAGATAGCTGCCATCCTCGAGGGCCGCCACCGCCGCGCGACGTCGACGCAGACTGGCATCGAGCCCATCAGCGATCTGGGCCCACGCGCCGCTATAACTCAAAAAGCTCGATGCCAGGCCATCCCTGTTGCGCCCCAGCGCGATCAGCGCACACGCGCTACCACAACTCACCGCCACCCCTTCAGCCCGGGCCTCAGGCAGCGCAGTACTCAGGGTTGTGCACGTATGATTCCAGTGGTCATAGATCTCGGCCGCGCTGCTGGGCAACCCTGCGGCATCATGACCGCCGGCGACAAGAAAGCCGATGGAAGGCAGAGGGGCGACAAGCATCGCTGCCCGGGGTGCGTCGAGGTGAGTCTTCAAGGAAGAGACCTCCCCAGCTCGTCCCACCAGAAGACCGAAGGCATCGTCCAGGGGGCGCAGGGTGAAGCTCGGCGTCTCTCCCCGCGCAATCAGAGCCCCTCCACTATAGGCTTCGAGCAACACTTGACCATATTCGCCCGCGACCTCCACATCGAACGATAGGTCCAGCGCCTGCGGGTCTGCGAGCGTGGTCGTAGATTGGCCTTCAGTGCGTGTAACCCGCACTCGGACCTCGTCCGCGCCGCTCAGGGGGTCAACACCCTCGGGAACCACTAGGCTCAGCTCAAGCAGCGCTGGCTCGGCGCAGCTCCCTATGAGGGTCACCAAGACGAGGGCCACTAGGGCGAGCGCCCATGGTCTCCTGCTCACGAAGTCTTGCGCCCCAGCTCACCAAGCTCCGCGGAACGCTGGGCTGCCACCTCCACAGCGTTGATCAGCGTTGTGCGTAGCCCCCCCTGCTCGAGGGTGTGAACAGCTGCGATGGCGGTACCCCCAGGGGAACAGACCATATCCTTCAGGCGACCTGGGTGCTCCCCGGTCTCGATCACCAGCTTGGCTGCGCCGAGCACCGTCTGGCAAGCGAGGGCGTGGGCGTTCAAACGAGAGAGCCCTGTCTTCACTCCAGCATCGGCGAGAGCTTCGATGAACATGAAGACAAAAGCCGGACCACTGCCCGACAAGCCCGTGACCGCGTCGAGTTGTTGCTCCTCGAGCACCACCGTCATGCCCACAGAGTCAAAGATCGCGCAAGCGATAGCCATGTCCTCTTCGCGCACGTTTGGACCCGCGGCGAGGGCTGTGGCGCCCTCTCCCACGATGGCCGCGACGTTTGGCATGGAACGGATCACTCGTGAGTCATCGCCCAACCCTTCACGCAGATCCGCGATGCTCTTGCCAGCCGCGATAGAGATCACCACCGCGTCCTTGGCGAGGCTCGAACGTACCTCGGCGAGCACCTGGTCCACGAGCTGAGGCTTGACAGCGAGCACCACCACGCGCGCGCCCTCCACGGCTGCCTTGTTCTGCTCGACGGCTGGGATCCCATAACGCTCTGCGAGCATCTCGCGGCGCGCTTCAAGGCGCTCCCCTGCCCACAGATGATCGGCGGGCAAAAGCTCCGCACCAAGCATGCCGCGGATCAGCGCCTCTCCCATGTTTCCAGCGCCGATGAAGGCGATCTTGTGCTCGATCTTGTTCAATTCCCTGCCTCCATCAGCCTGGCGTAGGCGAGGGGCCCAAGCTGATCCACCATCAACTGCTGCACCCGACCATGCACCTGCTCCCGCTCGTGGTCATCCTTGTAGACGAACTCAATTCCCATGCCCAGCTCCCCCTCACCCTCGGTCTCATCGGGACCCAGCTCGGCTCCGATCCATTTCACCTGGCCACGCAGGGTCAGAGGTTCTTCGAGGAAGGGCACCCTGAGTTTGAACACAAACTCGGTCCCTAGAGGGAGGGGTTTCTGGGTCTTGATGAATGTCCCGCCCTTGGAGATGTTTTGCGCGTAATCATGCAAGAAGGAGTTCACCTTTTGGTACTCCACCTGCAGTTTGATAGGCGCGCGGGTGTGTCCACGGCGCTCTTCCATTTTGGCTCACCATCCGCAAAAAGCTAATAAATACAGAGCCAACTTAACGAAGGGCCTGTGGGATGTCAACGTGATGGAGGTGGTTAGGACTCCCTTGTGGCATGCTCTCTCCCTAATGATGCCAAGCTTCCGACTCCAGCTTCGTCGCGCCCCCATGTTGTTCTGGCTCGTAGGCCTGCTGGCCCTCGCCCTGGGGCTGTGTTCCCTCCCCTTGCTCGGGGTCTTTGGCTTCGAGTTTTCCCTCGCGCTCGGCCTCGTGGCTAGCTTCGCAGGAGCACACATCGGCGCCTTCTGTGTCACCATGACACGCGAACATTGTGGCGCCACCCAATTGGATGAGCGCACACCAGGGCGCCTTCTGGGGCGGCTCTTGCTCAGGGCCATGGCCCTGAGTCAACTCCTCCTCGTGCTACCTCTCCTTGTGGTGCTGCTCAACGCGCTGCGGGTGGGCAGCTGCGCACCCCTCACAGGCCTGGCTTTCTTCATCCTGCTGCCAGTCCTCAGCACGAGCATCGCTGCGGCCGTGGGTGTTTTTTGGGGCCTCCTGCTTTCGCGCCCCAAGCTCGCGGTCATGGCCGCCATGGGCGTCGTCGCTGGCTCCTTGGGGTGGAGCCTCTACCGCTTCTACACCGCACCGGCGATCTTTGCGTTCGACCCTTTTGCTGGGTATTTCCCAGGCGCACTCTACGACGAAGATATTCGCATTCCTGCAGCGCTGCTCTATGCGCGGCTCTACCACATCTCTTGGATAACGACCCTCTTGGGCATCACCATCCACCTGCTCGATCCCCTTGAGCTACGGCTGCGCCTGCATCGCCTCCTCCTGCCCCAAGGGTGGGCCCTCGTCTTCACGGCCTTCGCCCTCGCTCTGGCGCTCCCTCTCACGCTCCATCGGGCAGAGTTGGGCTTCAGCATCGACACCGACGCGGTCCAGCGCGCCCTCGGCGGTGTACGCCACACTAGCCATTTCTCCATCCACTATCCCCGGCGCTTCTCGCCGCAGCAGGTCGCCTCCCTCGTGGATGACCACGAATTTCGTTATGCGCAATTGGCGAGGGTCTTCGGTGAACACCCTCACCGCATCCACTCCTATATCTTCTCCTCCTCGGAACAAAAACGCCGCTTGATGGGCGCTGCAAACACGCTCATCGCCAAACCCTGGCGGCACGAGGTCTACCTCCAGGCCACAAGCTTTCCCTACCGTGCCCTGAAGCACGAGCTCGCCCATGTCTTCGCAGGCCCCCATGGAGACGCCACCTTTGGTGTAAGTCTGCGCTGGCGTTTCCATGGGCCACTGCCCTATCCGCACTTCAACGTGGGGCTGATCGAAGGTGTCGCCGTGGCCACAGACTGGAGCCCCGCCGGGGAGCTCTCACCACATCAGCGTGCGGCCGCGCTCTTTCGTCTGGGCCTCGCCCCGCCCATCCAGCGCCTCTTTGGCCTTGGGTTCCTCAGCCAAGCCGGCGGGCGAAGTTACGCCCTGGCGGGCTCCTTCACGCGCTTCTTGCTGACGCGCCACGGCCCAGAACCCCTGCTGCGCTGCTATGGTCGAGCAGGCGATTTTCAAGCCATCTATGGGCACTCCCTGAGCACGCTCATCACCCAATGGCGCGTCTCGTTACGCGAACTCGAAATCCCCCAAGGGCTCTTGCAACTTGAGCGCGAACGGCTGCGACGTCCTGCCATTTTTCATCGACTCTGCCCCCACCTCACGGCCAACCTGCGACAGGATGCCCGCAGCGCCTTGGCGCAGGACGAGCCAGAGCGGGCGCTAGCCGTGGTGGAGCGCCTCTGCCACCTAGAGCCTGGCGAACCGAGCAACCTCTTGCGCCTGGCCCAAACTCGCGCGATCGCCCAGGGGCCAAAGGCCGCCATCGCCGTTCTGCGGCAGCTCCTCGAACATCTTGCCCTCTCCAAGCCTTTGCGCCGACGCGTCCTCGCCTTCATGGGTGATCTGCACTGGCTCAACAAGAGACCCAAAGAGGCGCAGAAACGCTACAGAGAGGCCGCCTCCTTCGCCGCCAGGCCAGGCGACCGACGCCTGCTCGCCCTCAAGCGCTGGGCCTTGAGCCAGGCAGATCCCTTGCGCAGCGGCATCCTGGGCTACCTGGTCCGACCCTTGGGAGCGCAGCGAGAGCGTGCTGTGGACGTCCTGGCGTCCCAAGCGATGATCGAGCAACTCCGTGACCGCGCCCACGAGCCAGTGGACCCTCTGGCGGCGCAAAGCACACGTCAGCCTTCATGGGCGGGTGTTGGGCACTATCTGCTCGCCAAAGCCCTCGCCAATGGCGGTCACTGTAGCCTCTCCATTGAGCCTATGCATGAGGCCTTGGGCCTGGGCTTGCCCACGGGCGATTTTCGACGAGAGGCCTGGCGAGTGCTGGGGCGCTGTCGCTACCTTGCGGGTGATCTCTCTGGAGCCGACGTTGCCTTTGCCCGCCTGGCCTCCTTAGCCCCTGCTGGATCGGAGGGCATCAAGCTCGAGGCAGCCGACTGGCGCGAGCGCGTCGCCTGGCGTCAAAACGGACGCTTGCTCTTACACGCGATCAAGCGTGGTGAGCCAGGATCCATCACTGGCTCACGATTATCCTCTGCCTCAACACCGTAAATCGCGACCCCATTGCCCAGGGGACCTAAGGGCACCTGCACACGCAGGCGGTGCAAGGCTCCCCTCTTCCAGCCCGCGAGCACCGATGAAGGCACGTTCACTTCGAACCAGCGCCCCACACCATTATCTGGAGGCACCCGCCAAGTGGTCAGCTTCTTGCCGTCCAGCAGCAGATCCACCGTGGAGGCTCCCTCAGTGGGTGCCACGGAGCCCGGGTACTCGGAAGAGAGCCGCAAGCGCAGGAGCACTTCGTTGGCCGTGGAAGAAGGGCCGACAAAGCGATACTCGAACCACCCTGTGCGCCGGCCATAGGCGTGCACCAACACGCCCCCATCCCATACCCCGCTCTCTTCGAATGATGCCTGCGAAAAAGCACCCACGGGCAGCAGGAGTTGCTCACATCCCTTGAAGCGCGGAGACATCGAGGGGCGGGGCACGATCAGCGGCGGTCGTTCCAGTCCCTCGCCCACTCGCCGCCAATCCGCGTGTGGTGGTAGCGTCTGCCGAACAAGTACATGAGTCCGCTCCAGGGGCTTTGCGCCCGCGTGGGCGCCAAGGAGAGGGTTACGTAAGCGTGGCGCTCGACGCTCTATCGAGCGCGCCCTGGCGTGCAGGGCTGCCCTCACCCGTCGGTGCCGGCGTTGGTCGATCAACACCCCATAACGACGACGCCAATCGAGGCTCGGCTGGTAGATCCAGACGAGCGCCCCGTTGCCGCCATCCAGAAAGATCCGCCGCAGGAACCGCGTGTGTCGTCGCGCTCGACGCCTCGCCGGTCCACGATCGGCGAACCCAAACTCACCAAAGACCATGGGCTTGCCCACCACGTGGTGGGCCAACTGCACACGGTCATCCACATAGCGCTGCAGGTCACCCCAGCGACGGGTGCGCAGATGCTCCTCTGGATAACTGTGCTGATCGCAATAGGCGACCTCTTTCATCTTGCACACGCGCACCCACTCGGCCCGCTCAAGCTGCAGGTCATAACCGATGGTCCCCGGCACCATCAGATGGTTCACGTCCATGCGGCGAATCTCGGCGCTCATCGCGCGGATCCATTGCCGACGCGCCGGGGCCGCTTCGGGGGTCCCGCTCATCTCGTTTTGCAGTTCCCAAGCCATGATGGTCGGGTCGTCCTTATAAGCGACCTTGGTCAGAGAGTTGACACGCCCCACCACTTTGCGCAGGTGCTCTAAAAAGAGTTTCTTGGCCTTTTTGTCGCTGAAGAAGTGATCCGAATAGCCATAGGAGGCCTTATCCCGCCTGCCTGCCCAGCGCAAATACATGGGGATACCCCCATAGTCTTTCCAGTGATTCGACAAGGTGATGATCAAGCGCAACCCGTGGGTCTTCGCCGCCACCAAGACGCGGTCGAGCTGCAGAAAAGCAGCCTCCTGCCACCCTTGGGGCCCGGCTCGAAAGAGTTGATGCTGGCGGGCCCAATCCGAGGCGTCCGCTGTGCCCTCTCCAAGCGCCCACACGCGACCCACTCGCAGCCCGTCCGCCGCGGCTGCTTTGATCGTCTGCGCGGCGAGTCCGCGCGCGCGGTCGCCGTGCATCACGTTGAGGTTGGCACCTACGAAGTAGAAGGGCTTACTCCCCACCATGAAGCGCGTGCCCTTCACGCGCACGAAATGCGCGCCGGAGACGGCCCTCGCCACGCTGGGGGCAGCCCTCGCCACGCTGGGGCTTAGGCAGAGCGCGCCTACCGAGAACATCCCGGCCAGGAGTACCGCGCCCCAACGAACGTGCCACATCACGGTTTTTCCGCCGGATGATACTTCAGCGTCTCGCCCTCGGTAGCGGCCACGAGCACGGTGGCAGACATATCTCCGGTGACGTTCACCGCCGTGCGGAACATATCGAGGATCCTGTCCACTCCGAGCACCAAAGCGATGCCCACCAGAGGCACATGAATGGCCGTCAACACCAGCGCGAGGGTCACCATGCCAACCCCCGGCACCCCAGCGGCGCCCACAGAGGCCATGGTGGCAGTGAACACGATCCCCAACTGCTGGCCCAAAGAGAGCGGGATGTCGAAGACCTGGGCGATGAAGACCGCCGCAACCCCCTGATAGAGCGCGGTGCCATCCATGTTCACGGTGGCGCCGATGGGGAGAACGAAAGACGACACCCGGTTGCTCACGCCCAGCCGACGCTGGGCGCAATCCATGGTCACGGGCAAGGTTGCGCTGGAAGACGAAGTGGAGAAAGCCAGCAACTGCGCCGGACGAATCGCACGCCAGAAGTCGAGCATTGACACCTTACCAGCGAAGCGAACCACTGGCGTGTAGACCAGCGCCGCGTGGAGGAAGAGCGCGAAGAGCACCACCGCAGAATACGCCAAGAGCGCCTTCAGCACGCCAAGCCCGCTGTTGCCCACCACCTGCGCCACGAGAGCCAAGACACCGTAGGGTGCCAACTTCATCACCAAGTCGACGATCTTCACCATCGTCTCGTTCACCGCTTCGAAAAAAGTGATCACGGGCATCGCTCGCTTACGATCAATCAGAATCAACCCCATACCGAAGATCGCGGCGAAAAAGATAATCTGCAGCATCTCTCCCTGAGCCAAAGCTCTCACCGGGTTTTTTGGGATCAGCGAGAGCAGGTTCTCCGCGACGGTGGGCTTATCCGCCGCGCTCTCAGTCTTCTGCCGCGCCTGCCCCGCGTAGTCGGCGATGAGGCGCGCTTTTTCGTCGGGTGAGACAAAACGCCCTGGCTTCAACACGTTCACCGCCGCGAGGCCAATGCTGATGGCGATAGCGGTGGTGACCAGGAAATACCCCAGGGTCTTACCGCCAAGGCGACCAAGTTGTTTGGGGTCTCCCAAGGAAGCGACCCCCACCAGGAGCGAGGCAAAGACCAGCGGAACCACCACCATCATAATCAGCCGCAAGAACGCCATCCCGATGGGATCCACCAGCTTCCCAAAGAGCACACCCACAGCGCTCACTGGGCGTGACACGCGATCAGAACGCACCCAACCAACAAATCGCGTGCCCGCTCGCAGCTTCTGCTGCTCATCGAGCAGCGTCAGGTGCTCGTCTACGGAGAGCTGCACCTTGTAATAGCGCTTGCCCAAGCGGTCGATGTCCGAGGCGGCGAGGAGGGACAAGAGCACAGGGCGTCGGCGCTTCCCCGCCTTGGGAATGCTCACCACCACGTCCCCGCTCCCGGGTAGCGCGTGTAGCGCCAAAGGCGCCCTCGCACGGTAGAGCACCGAGTCTGGTTCGAGCAGCATCGAACGGGGGCCGAGCACGAAGCCTGCGACGATACCCACCGCCATGCCAATGAAGATCTTCGTGTAGATTTGCATCGTGTGAGGCGGAGATTAGCCCGAGTGGCGGTGTCGGGCAATGCGGTGTTGGACGCTTCCCGCTAAACGGGGTGGAACGCTTCATGCGGCACGAGCAGTCGCAGCTACTTCAGCAACTGGCTCGCCGTCCTCTTATCTCGCGAGAAGCTGAATACGCCGAGGATCACATGAGCATTTGACCTATCGACGATGCGTGGCGCCAACGCACGCAGCGCTTTGATCTTGGTGCGTCCAAAACTCAGCAGTTGGAGGAGCTGACGCGCTTGTTCGCAGGTGACATAGTTGCGCCTCGCCGCAACCTCGACCACGCCCACCTTGTTGCGGTCCATGGACTGGCGTCGGACCTCGGATTTGAGGCTGGCGAATGCCGCCCTCCTCATGGCGTATCTTACAGCCGGCGCAGGCCGCACAGGCTTGAGCGTGCGCCGCGCGGTGCTGAAACCCCGCCGGGCACCCCTACCCCGAGTCCACCAGCTGCTCTCACCCGTGGAACTAACGATGCGGATGCGATTGGGATCGCCCGCCCGGAAGGTCCCCGTGAAGCGCCTACCCCGAGAGTGATACTCGAATTGCGTACCACGCATGCCAGGAACCCAACGCCCACCCATCTGCTCGCGCCTGCCGTTAGTTGCGGTGAGCATCAACTGAAAACGTCGCGCCCTCTTGTAGGATACGTCGAAGAGGTTGCCCGTGGTGGAGCGCCACGGGCCGAAGATCGTCGCACGCTGGCCCGCCCTCCTGCGGGAGTTCATACGCTGCCACCACGTCGTCGTGGTGGGCGTCCTGACGCGAATGCGGTTGGGGTCACCGGGACGAAACGTGCCAATCACCTTCACCCCATCCCAATAGGAGAACTGAAGGCCACGCATGCCTGGAACCCAGTTGCCATGAAGCACTTTGCGGCCCCCCTTGGTGAGGGTTGCGCTGAGCCTAAATCCCGCACCTGTCTGCGTGATCGTGAAGACGTTGCCCGAGCTCGAGCGCCACGAGCCATAGACTGACGCCGCTTCTGCAGCGTGGGCAGACCCCATGAAGAGGGCAGCAGCACAGAAGACCAAGACAAAACGGTGCATGATTGACTCCTTATCCCCGAAGTTGGGCACGGTGGGCGCGCCACCCGCATCCATCCACGCCCAAAGGACATAGTGGACGGGAAAAGGACCGTCTATATGAAGCACTTCACAGTGAACGTGACGTGATTCACACCAGGAGGTGGGGGTCAGAGTCGGGAAGAACTACAGCCCCCCGATGAAGAGCCACTTTCCGTCTTCGTTGAGCAAGCGATAACGGTGGTAGTCGGCGAAACGCCGATAACGTGGCATCTGATCGGGGTGCTTGTAGACGAAAGTGGCGTCGATCCAGGTGTCTACCGAGGCTTCCCTGCCACGTATGTCCACCCGCTGAAACTCAATCCGATACCGAATACGCTCAGTTCGCTGAAAGCGACCCTCCAGCAGGCCTTTGAGCTGGTTGAAGTCGACATCATCCTCAGGCTCCGGCGTGCCAGCCTGATCCTGATAAGTGGGGTGAACCATCGTCAAGATCTGTACGGCGTCCTTGTGCACCATTGCGTCTCGATAGCGGGCGATCACGCGAATGAGTTCGCGATTGATCTTGTTGTCATGGATTTTTGTGTTGGGGATCAACTTCTGCTTGTTGCACCCGACTATTGTCGCAGCACAGAAGACAAGCAGCAGCACTCGCTTTGCCATGTTTCTCGTCACTCTCATCACTCTGGTTGCTCTGGTCACAGTCATCACCATCATCTACACCTCTTTCGCACCTCGCTTCAAGCGGTGGCGCCAAATCTCATCCACGATGCCGTCGTAACAATGCAAACGCCAGGCCCGCCCCAAAGAGGACAAAGAGCAAACCGAACCCAACGCCTCCCCCGACACTACTCACTCCAGCTGGCGCGCAACAGCCACGACACCCGCCTTCCGGCACCCGTGGCGGCTGGATCCGCAAGGTGCGGGTCACGACACGCCGCAAGCCCGTCTCCTCGATCACCGTCAGTCGTAGGGTGAATTGACCCGCTCCCGTGTAGCTGTGAGTTACCCGCGCCCCTCGCCCCTCTTCACCGTCACCAAAATCCCAGTGCACATCGATGATGCGATCACCCTGTGCATCCACCGAACCCTGCGATGAAAAAAGCATTGGCTGACCAGGGGCGGCGTCGAAACCCGCCCCCTCTTCCACCCGCTGCAGCACATCCAGCTGGGGTGTGGTGACCTCCACCACGGCATCGGGCGCCGTGTTGTCACGTGCAGGCATGGCGCGCAAAGCGACGCGCACCACCTTGCCGGGAGAGGGCGGCCACGGGGCGGCGGGAAGCTCCATGGAGAGGCGAAAGTTGATTTTTCCCTCATGATGGCCCACCTGAACCACCTTTGGCCGCTCGACCTTCGCCATCGGATTCACGCTATCGGCCGCAGGAAAGGCACGAAAGCGGTACCCCTCTGGCCGCTCCGGCAGGCTGAACCGAATGGTCACGCGTGCAACCCGAGGCAGCCCATTGGCCACGATCTTAGAGTTCTCCGCCTTGTCCCTAACCCATAGGTTGCCAGCAGGCACGGAGCCCAGGTTGTGCTTAGGGGAAAAGTCCACACCTGTCAGCTTCCGCCCCTGGGCTTCGATCAACCGATATCCCCAATAGGCCCCCTTCTTGACGCTGCTCGACGCGCTCGTGGTGCGGATAAACGCCAGCGCTCGCTTGACTCGGTGTGGGCCGAGCATGCTGCCCTTAGGATAACTCTTGCGCTCATCAGCATGCACATGTCCGCTGAGGTAATAGCCACCATAGCGCGCCAGCAGCGCCAAGAGCTGAACAGCTGAGTTCTGCTTCATGGTCTCCTTGTCGCGCATGTCTCGTGGATTGCTGTCCCAGCGCGAAGAGTCGAAGTTCCACTCCTCGAAGGGCCCCCTACCCAATGGATCCGTCGGGAAGGCGTCGTTGGGAAGATAAGGCGCACCCACAGCGTTTCCACGTGGATCATGGTGCGCAAAGATCACGGGGACCAAGCCGCGCCGACGGGTAGCCGCGAGCTCCTTCTCCACCCTGGCCAGCTGAGTATCGGTGAGATATCCACCATAATTATCCACCGCAGGTGCCCCGAGGTGAAGGTCGAAGACGTCCATGTAGACCGAGAAGGCGTGTCGTCGTTCAGGGGTCCCTGCGTAGGTATTGAGGCCTATGAAGCGAAATTGGCCAAAATCAAAGGCATACTCCGCTGGCCCCAGCTGCTTACGCCAGAAGGCAAGGCCATCCTGCTGCAAATCGACGAAGAGGTGATGTTTGACGTCCCCATAAAAGCAGCCGATAAAACCCCACGCCTTTCTCCAGCTCAGAGAGCCGCTGAGGTGCTTTCGGCAGGGGACAGCCGCGAGCAGGCGCGTCAAGCTAGCGCGGAGCTTCAACGTGTAAATAGCGTAGCCATCGTGATTCCCAGGGACTGCGAAGATTGGCAGGCGTGAGCGCTTTAGCAACTTCCGGGCCTGCTCGTATTCACGTGTAAAATCCAGACCGAAGATGAGATCGCCAGCGTGGATCACAAACTCCGTGTCCCAAAGCGCGAGCTCTTTGAACCCCTGCTCAGCGATAGCCAGGTTGGATCCTGAGCCCGTGCCCGCCTTGGCGCCCGGATAGAGCCCTGCGTTGCGCTGCCTGCCTTGGATGCGATAGCTCGGGTCCCAGAGTTGATGGTCTGTTACCACCGCAAAGCGGAAACGCTCCATGCTCGCTGTGCCAAAAACTCGTGCTGCGTTTGGCTGACGCTCGTCAATTCCAGGGGCCACGACGTGTACGTCATACACATCTCGTGCCACCAAGGGCGGGACCCGAACCCCCAGCCATAAGTGCTTGCCGCGACGCCACCAACTCTCTGTGCGACAGAGAGTTGCCGCTCCAGTATTGGCTGAGATGAGATAAACTCGCCACAGGTGCAACTCGGCAGCATCGGGCTCTATCACCCGGCCATCAGGGCCACGACGGACCCGAAGGAGCAGTGGGAAGGCCCCCCCGCTTCGCACCATCGTCGGAGAGACCAACGTTGGCCAGACGAGCCGCTTCACGTGAGCAACGATGGCAACTTTTTGGGGTGTGTGGTGGGAGGCATATCCCCAATCATCCCCAATCGAAGGGGCCTTCGTGAGGCGCTCGCCCGCCCATCCCTGCTCTTGCTTTCCCATCCGCTGCTCCAGCGGTAGTTGAACAGACCACCAAGAACACCAAGAGCGACATCATCGAAAAAACACGGACTTGCACTGTGATCATGGCGATACGCTAGCTCCCGACCTCACTTGCAGCAAGTTGACTGCCCGGTCACAACGCGTATCATAGCGAGAAGTGGAGGTAAATTCATGAGCGACGACGATCAAGGGCAGCCACGCACCCCAGAGGAACTGCGTGGTCACCCGCGATTCGAAGTGACAGCCTATGTCGACTACACAGGCACAGAGGTGCTCCTCTACCACCACATCGAAAATCTCAGCCTCGGCGGGATGTGCATCCAAACCTCGATGCTCGAGGAAATCGGCACCACCGTAGAGATGGTGATCAACTTTCCTGAGCTCGACACCAGCCTCGCTCTTCAAGGAGAGGTGGTCTGGACCAACCGTGATCAGCCCATGGACATGGGGGTGCGCTTCCTGGATCTCGATGAGGAGCGAAAGACCATACTTCGCCAACATATCGAAGCCATCAAGAAGAAGCGCCACGCTTAAAGACCACAGGTCTGCCAAATCGGCACGGCCATCTCCATAAGCCCTGCCGTTGTGGCAAAACTGACGCGCCGAGGAGACGAGCGAGCTTTTGCCAATTACTCTCGACCGCAAGACCCGCGACGCCTTGATCGAGGACCATCTGGA
This sequence comes from Deltaproteobacteria bacterium, assembly GCA_019314525.1. Lineage (GTDB taxonomy): Bacteria > Myxococcota_A > Polyangia > JAFCZD01. The sequence goes on along the minus strand of JAFCZD010000029.1, from coordinate 3,520 downwards.
CCACGTGCGTGTACTCGTGCGTCGAGTCCAGCGTGATATTGGCGGCACCCTCGACTCTGATGAGCTCTACGCCTTCGGGACAGAGGGCTTGGTGGAGGCAGCGGGACGCTATGACCCCTCACGGGGCGTAACCTTCAAGACCTTCAGCTACTACCGTATCCGGGGGGCGATCTTTGATGGGCTGCGCCAACAAGGGTGGCTCTCTCGAAACGCCTATGCCCGCTATCAGAGCGCCCAGAATGACCTGCTCGAAAATAATGCTGAGCGCCAGGCACCCTCTGCTGGGAAGCTTGACCCAGCCCAAGCTGTGACAGAGGTCGCCGACACCCTCGACCAGTTGGCGACCGTCTTCGTGACATCGCTCGACGCAATGGAACAAACAGATATCCCCGACACGGACGCACAACCCAGCGATGACGCTGTGGGTGAAAAGCAGATGCAGCGACAGGTCCGCCAAGCGGTGAACAGACTCCCTGAACGCGAGAGAAGGCTCATAGAACTGTATTATTTCCGTGGGTTAACGCTTCAAGAAGCAGGCAGCCAGCTTGGCAGCAGCAAGTCCTGGAGTTCACGAATCCACGCTCGCGCCATCCGTCTGCTGACCTCGGCGCTCCGCGATACCCTCGCCGCCTGATCTTTTTCACAACTTTCTTCGCAACTTTCCCTGACGGTCACCCGATAACCCCAGTGAGACCGGAGGCAAGGCCATGTTGAAGATTCAAGGTCATCCAGCGAAAGCAACCACTGCAGCACCCCGCCGCGCTGGCAACACAAGCAAGCGCTTTTCCCTTCACCCTTCAAGCGCACCCAAAGCAGAAAAGGCCCCCGAGAAGCCAACGATCTCCGAACAGATCGTCCACTCCCTCGCCGACCTCGAAAAGCAGCGACAGGCCATCGACAAGGCGCTGGCCTCGGCCCAGCGTGGGCGCACCTTTGACGCGGTTGAGTTGATCTCCCTTCAAGCCAAGGTCTACCGCTATGCGCATGAGATGGAGATCTACAGCCGTGTCGTGGATCGAGCCACCACAGCAGCCAAGACAGTGCTCAGCCAGCAGGGTTGAGTCCGCAGGGTTGAGTCCGCGGTAGAGGTGCATCCAAAGGTCGGTAGGGTGCGTTGCCTTCACGCCAACAGTGCGTTACTCATGCACGAGAGAGGTTCACCGTGCCCCAACTGCTTGCTTTATCTCGACTCCCCGCTGTTACTCTCCTTCTTCTTACCGCTTGCTCGGTGGAGATTGTTCACGATCTCGATGAGCCTCAAGCGAACACTATCGTCGCCATGTTGCAGCGAGAGGGGGTGGCGACCAACAAGACCCGGCAGGAGAGCGGGCAAAAGTCCACCTATACCATCACCGTTCAGCGTGCTGATGCTCCCCGCGCCTGGCAACTCCTGCGCAAACAGAACCTACCCCGGCCGGCCACACCTGGGTTTGGAGAGGTGTTCAAGGCTGGATCATTGGTGCCCACCACCGCCCAACAGCGCGCCATGATGCGACACGCCCTCTCTGGTGAGATCACCCAAACTCTGCAGAGCATCGAGGGGGTGCAACAAGCGCGGGTGCATATCGTGCTGCCAAGACGCGACCCCCTTGCGCCGCGCGACCAGCAAAACCCCACCGCCAGAGCCTCAGTCCTCTTGAAAATCACTCACCCCGAGGCTGTGAAATCTCATGACATTCAGAAGTTGGTGGCAGGAGCCGTTGAAGGGCTCGCCATGAAGGATGTTGGTGTCGTCATGCTGAACACCGCAGGGGCCAGAAAGACAGAAGCAGTCGATGTCCCCACCGTTGCGGTGGGGCCCTTTGCTGTGGCCGCCAACTCACGAATCTCCCTCGTGATCACTCTCTTGGGGGCCATCGTTCTGCTTCTGTTGTCGGGTCTCGCCATCTTGGTATTAGCGATCCGCCTACGGCGAGCACACCAGACGGCCGCAGCCGCGCCGAGCCCAGCGCTCGAGGCGAGCATGGGGCTCATTGAGCGGTCTTTCGATCGCTCACGCATGACTCGACCCTGAGTCTCCTGGTCGGAGTCTCCTGGTCGAAATTAGGCAGCAGGGAGCTATTCTTCTAGTCGAAATGGATAGTTGACTGTGCTGGGCTGGCCAGAGAAGGTGGCGAAGCGTGCGCGTTTGACAGCCTTGATGACGCAATTCCCTGTGTCGGTGCCGAGGAATTTCCCCTTGATGCGAATGTTCTTGGGCATCCCTTTGGGTGTAATCGTCAGCTTGACCCAGGCGGTGCCCCCAATCTGATATTTGTCGTAGCAGGTCTGTACCTGAGAGCCGACCTTCTTCATACCAGCGCGAATATCATTCTTGGTGAGCGCTGTCTTTCCAACAGGCTTTGGAGGGGCTGCCACCTTAGGCGTCGCCTTAATGATCCTCTCCTTGCCCAACGCGTTGTCGATAAGAGAATCAAGGGCATCTCCCCCCTTCTTCGCAACTACAGGCTTCTTCACTGCTTTGACTGCAGGCTTGGCTGGGGCACCTGCCTTGGCGACCACGCGATCCTTGGGCCCACCTTTGCGCCGCTTGCGCTGAACACGTCCTTTGGCTCCCTGCTGCTTCGCCCTGGTGAGCGGATCGCCCTCAGTGGCTTTGGGTCCAGCATCTGCTGCCGTTGCGGCCGCCACAACCATCGCATCAGATGCCTCCAGAACTGGCGCTACTACCCGCGCAGGCTGAGCTGAAAGTGTGGGTGCTGCGCCATGCCTTGGCGGACCGGGAGGGGTCATCTTCTTGTAAACCAAAAAGCCCCCCACCGTGATCGCCGAGGCAATCACAAAGGCCACAGGCCATCCGGATCCTCGTGCAGGCAGCGCAGGCCTCTCTGCCTGCACCGGCAGCGCCCCTGTGGTTCGCCGACGGGCTGGACGTTCAGGAATTTTTAGCGCATCCAGCGCAGGCGACGAGCGAAAAAAGATCTCGCCACCTTCTGCGGAATCCAGCCTCCCCTTATTGTTTGAACCTCCCCCTCCGTCAGCCGAGATCTCTTCCTCCACACAAGGCCAAAGCGTCTCGACACTTCCATCAAGGGGCATAGGTGCATAATGCGTCTTCAACAGCATCTCCAAAGCTCCGTTTTCACTCTAATTACGCTTCTTGTGAACGCCTCGATCCTCATAGGTCAGTTTGCAGCGCCGAACCCTTATCGGAGTCCGCCCTCCTCTTTGACCTCTCGTGAGCCAAGGTCTTGGCCAGATCCTCCTCAAATGCCGCTACTCTCGTGGACTATAGGGAGACCTCGCCCAACCGACAAATAGATTTGGGCCTGTGAGCTTGAGTCTGGTGAACGCACCCGTCGTCATCGAGCTGCCAACACCCCACAGCTCAACTGCACCGCAGTGGCGCAGCGGTCTAGCCGGCTAGCCATCGCCAGCCAAGCCGCACGACGCTGTCGTTGCGTGGCATCCTGGGGGGCTCGACTGGCCCGACTCATCAGGTGACTCACCGCTGCATCAGCGCTCTCCAGGGCGTGTTCCAGGTCTTCTGCCAACGCCGGTCCCAGCGTTGGGTCGCTCT
>JAFCZD010000219.1 GCA_019314525.1 Deltaproteobacteria bacterium | reverse complement strand
TGCCATCTACCCCCTCCAGTCCCGCCTTTTGCCCTCACCAACTCGTACCTGCCAAACACTGCCCCCGCTCAAGTTTGCCTCAACCATCAAGCCCTGTCTCCAGGGCTTGGTTGATCGGTCACCTTGCGCCTGCTCGCCGAGGGTGCGGTGAGCAGCACTAACCCAATTGAAGTGGCAATCTTTTGTATATTTCGCAGAGTTTGGTGATGCTTGTATCACCATCACCCATCCTGCCCGTAGCTGGCGTACCGGAGGCTGAGCGGCCATGAGATATTGCACGAACTTCCTCATCCTCGCTGTCGTGTTTCTGAGCACAGGTTGCAACGACAGCGTATCGAATACGCCCCCCCCGACCGATGGGGCGCTGACCGATGACATCATCCAGTCCACGCACGACGCCGGGTTTGGATGGATGACATCATCCAGTCCACGCACGACGCCGGGTTTGGATGTGATCCGGCAGAGCATTGCGGAGCGACTGGATTTCTCTGTGGCACCCACAACGTTGCGGGCTGTGGAGCCGTCGACTGTGGCGCTTGTCAATTCGTTCGCCTCAAGGTGGGCTCTGGAGACGTCAAAGCGGCATCTGACGGCACCATTCACCTTGCTTACGAAAAAGACGGATCCATCTGGTACAGCCAGTCGAGCACGACAGCGCTCGAACCTGAACTCATCTCTGATGTGGAAGCGTCGGCACCAAGTTTGGCGATGGGGGAGGACGGGTCGATCCACGTGGCCTGGGGGCAAGACACGCTGTGGTATGCGACGCGTGCAGCCCATCAGACTCAGTGGCAAATCGTCGAGGTGGGTCCTCTAGGCGACCTCCCCGCTCAGGAGCTCGCTCTCGACGCGAAGGGGCAGATTCATATCGTCTTTCTCGGCGAAGAGCCTGCCCATATGTCCCGGTTGATTCATGCGACGTTCACCGATGGCCAGCTCACCACGCGCATCATTGGAGACGACGTGATGCCCTCTTTTCCGCTCACCCTCGCGCGGGGCGCTGCCGGCCAAATCTCGGTTGCAGTCCGAGACCACCCTGGCTTGCTGGTTGCGCACCTTGTTGATGGCGTGTTCGTGCTCGACAAGAACGTGCCCGCGTTGCGTGACGTGCCGCGCTCGGATCTTGTTGGAGAACTTGCTTCAACCTATCTGTCGGATGGTACCTACCACCTGATCGCGCTCACTGGCGATTATACCTTTCGCAGTGGAACGCACGGTCATTATTTGAGGCTCGCCAATGGCGTGTGGCGGCTGGATGAGTACCCAGGCGGCAGCGAACTCGAGTTGGCGACTGGGCCAGACGATGGCATTCACCGCGTTTCCATGGGGCCTGTCTACTCAAGGCTCTTCGAGACCCCAGGTGTTCATCTGAGCCCTGACGATAGTTGTGACGACGGGCGCTCGCGTCTGGCCATCGACGACAAAGACCAGCCACACATTCTCTTTCGAAACGATTGCGGCAGCTTCTATATGACGCCTGTGGGTCGCTATCCCGAGGGCTTTTTCCAGTCGTGCGAGAGCCTCGCCGTGACTGTCTGTGCCCATGCCTGTGGCTGTGGGGGCGAAAGTTGCTGCTATGGCAGCGCGGATTCGACCCACTCCTCGTGTGGCAGTTCGCAGAGCGTTTGTGAATGGAGTTTTCACGAGAGGTTCTGCCAGGACCAGACGATGCCCATTCAACCGCTCTTTGACTGCATCGAACAGGTGAACGCCGGCTCGACGTGTATCGATATTGATAACGAGCCCCATTGGGCCCTCCCCGATGTGTGCTTCGGGTGGCAGAGCTAGAGGCTGTCAGCGGCAGAAGCTGTCACAAAGCTGGAGATCTGGGTGAGAAAGTACGCAGCGCCCCTTCGCTGAGTGCATTATAGTTGCGTCTTATGAAGACACGAAGCCTATACAACGGTGCGACAACCTGCCCAGCCCCCAGTGTGTAAGAAAGGCTGAGATTGCATTGATGGCTTACAAGATGCTGATGCTTGTGGCGTGTATCGCCATATCTGGCTGTGCACGATTGACTGAGACCCATTCAAGCAACACCAGGTCTGATGCGACGAAGGACGGCCCTGTAGACGGCGCTGCAGATGGCGCTGCAGATGGCGCTGCAGATGGCCCTGCAGATGGCGCTGCAGATGGCCCTGCAGATGGCCCTGTGGGTGACGGCGGCCCTGTGGCAGACGGCCCTGTGGGTGACGGCGGCCCTGTGGGTGATACTCGCGGTCTTGATATGCCCCTCCCCAACGATACACAGGCGCCTGGCGTTTGGGTCACCATCCCCCGAGGAACATTCACCATGGGCTCTCCTTTGAGCGAGCCGTGCAGACTCGCAAACGAGGACCAGCACCAGGTGACGCTCACTCACGAGTTCGAGATGCAAACCACCGAGGTAACACAAACGCAGTTCTTGGCGCTGATGGGCTATAATCCCTCTTTCTCCTCAAGCTGCGGTGGCACTTGCCCTGTTGAGAACGTCACATGGGACGAGGCTGTCGCGTACACTAATGCCCTTTCAGCGAGGGAGGAGTTAGTTGAGTGCTACACCTGCACTGGCAGCGGAGACACCGTCAGCTGCGAAGAAGCAGCGACCTTCAGCGGGCAGCAGATCTACAGTTGCCCCGGCTATCGCTTGCCCACTGATGCTGAGTGGGAACGTGCCTACCGCGGTGGTACGCAAACCGCGTATTACACGGGGGCGAATGACGAGGACTCATGCAGCACCGCATGTCCATCGTTCAGCCAGGCGGACGAGACGGGCTGGTACTGCGGGAACTCTGGTGAGAAGCTACATCCCGTGGGCGAAAAATCGCCGAACGCCTTTGGCCTTTTTGATATGGGGGGTAATATCGAAGAGCGGTGCCACGACCGGTACACGGCCAGCCTGGGCTCGTCCGCTGTCATAGACCCCGCAGGGTCAGATGGGACCTTCCATGTGCTGCGTGGCGGTGCCTTCGCTCTCCTGGCGCACAGCATGTGTGCTGCACATCGAACCCAACAAGGCTATCGACGGTCCTATATCGGATTTCGTTGCGCCCGAACGAGATAGTGAGGGTCGGCATCTATCCCCCGCGCACAGCGAGCAGCGTCTTGAAGGCGGTGGCGTAGTACATCATCTGCTCTACCATCGATCTCAAACCGTTGGTGCGCGTTGGCGAGAGGTGTGAATCAAGCTTGATCTCGCTGATGAACGCGGGTGGTTTTTCGAGGATCTCGCTAGGTGTCGCGCCTGAATAGATCGAGAGCAGCATCGCGATCAAGCCACGCACGATCATCGCGTCGCTGTCTGCACGGAAGATGACGTTGCCTTCGTCGAGCGCGGCGTGCAGCCACACCTGAGATTGGCAGCCTTTGACTTTATGCTTATCCGTCTTCAATTCGTCGGGAAGTGATTGGTGGTTCACCTTCGGGGTCACGTTGGTCGCCGCCCTTCCGTTTTTTGTTCCCATTACAGTCCGCTCGCTGCCCCCTGGCTCGGCCGCTTTCACAAAGAGCATGGACGCGCTCCAATTATCAAGGTCTACCCGCTGCGGAACGCGGGGAGAGCGCTCATGAAACTCAAGAGCGCTGAAGGCGTGATCAAAGCAGAGCTTGGATCCTCCCACAGAAAGGAGGCTCCTGCGCGCGGAGCGGCGCTTTCAGGCGCGGCACGCGTCGGAGACTACCCGGAAAGAGATGCGCCAAGAGCTTGCCTCCGACGCCCTTATTCACGGGACTATCGTCTCCGTCGAAGACCGTGTTCGTCGCCTCAGGCGATACCTGATAGGCATTCAGGTGGTGGCTGTGTGGAGTAACAGAAAGCTATGGATGAAAGATCAGAGATTGAAGAAGAGGATCGCTCTTCGGCAGCCTCCGCGTCGTGCATCAGCGCGACGTCTGCCCCCCTGGGGCGAACACCTGCACCAACAAGAGGTGGTTGAACCCGCGCTCGCACGGGCTGTCTTTCACATCGCCCATGAGGGTGTCTTTCGTCAGGGCCGATGCAAGCATCTGGACCTCCATCGCGTTATGAAACTGGAACGATCCCCCCCAGATGAAGCAAGAATAGCGCCACGCTCGAGTAACCCTGCAGGGTATTGAGATCACTCGCGAGGGTGCCAAGGTGGGGAGGGAATGCAAACGAGGGCGTTGCAGTTGAGGTGGGACGAGGTGTTTCGGTGTGTGTACTGGTATCAGCCTGGAGGGGAGCTTAATCCTCGATCGCCTTCTTGGCAGCCCTCTTGTAGAGCTTGTCCGCTGCTCGGCCCGAGTCTTCTAACGTGATAAGGCCGTTGAGCGCTTTTTGCGCGAACTCGAGGTTACGCATGGCCTCGCGAGACGCGCCAAAGCTCGCGAGCCGTCGGGAGAGGCGCTTCACGCTGGCCATGGTCTTGAGGTGAACATTCTGCATCCAGTAGCTGGCGTCGGCAGGAGAATCAATGTACTGGGCACGAAAGCCAACCTCTTCGTCAACGACCTTCGCTATCCTTCGGGCCATCGTGTTGATGACGGATGTGAGGCGCTGGCGCCCCTCGGGGGAGATTCTCTGCGCGGGCACCCTCTTCAGCAGCTGCTCGATGGTTCGAATCTCGCTCACATGCTGCACACGCAGGGAAAGGGCGTTCTGCAATTCGGCAAAGTTCTTGGGTGCTTTCGCGACGTCGATGGGCCAAACGTTACGGGGCGCGCCGCGAGCGATGAATTGTTTGAAACCATCAGACTTGACGTAGTTGAGGGCTTTCTTTCGAGCCTTGGCGGTTGCCGCCAAGACGGCCTTGTTGTCGGTCTCGTCGGCCGAGTTGAGTGGCTTGGTTGCCAGCTCTGTGATGGCCTTGCCACCCTTCGCACGATCGTCAGCGAAGGCTGCTTGACTGTGTCTTCCGATGAAGTCCCCGAGTTCTTCATTGAGAGCGTTGGCGGCGATGGTGCGTGCCCGTTGCCGGTGTTTGGGCGTCGCGCGGATGTAGGTTTGTTCAAGCACTACCTTGGCATTGTAGAAGGTTTCTCCTGGGTAGCCGCCAGATCCTGCTGCGTTGAGTAGCACTTCATGCACTTGGTTGAGCAAGCGTTGGGCCTTCTTCTTCTGGACGGGCTTCAACTTGCCTTTAGAGAAAGTGATGGCGTCGTTGATCATGCTGTTGACGCTGAAAGCTACACTTTCGCTCACGCGCTTTTTTCCCGACAGAACCTTGTCTGCTGCCTTGAGAAGTTTATCGGCGCCAGCGAGGGGCTGTCGCAGGTGCTTGGCTTGGCGACAGAGTTTCCGGCCCAAGGCGGACTGGGGTCGAACCTGCAGCATCTTGCCTTTGGCTGCGTAGACTGACGGCCCAACAAGAGCGAGCGCGAGAGCGGTGCAACATGCGAGTTGTAAGCGTTTCATGGGTGTCTCCTCCGTCCACGCCCTAGAAATGCAGGTTTGGTGCCATGCCTTCGTTGCGCCTTAGGTGTTGGAATCACACAAAAACGTCTACTGGTTGGGTGGTGGGCTCTATGGCCATCGGTGAACAGAGAAGTCACTGGTGCTCATTGGCCGCGTCAGGCCTCAGATGCTATGCGGGGTAACATTTGGGGTGCACAGAATGCGCAAGGGGGATGGATGCGCATGGGGGTGCGCATGGGGTTCAACGACCCATCAGCACATCGATGCCAGCAAAGAGCCAGAGTTCGCTCAGCTCGGAGACCACCAACTTTGCCGGCTGTTGTTCCAGTCAGTGGCGCCTTCGTTAGCGTTCCCAAGGTCGTCTAACTTGCCAGAATCCGATAGATCCGCTGCCGCGCTTGGGTTCAATTTCTGGCCCGACAAATGCAGTGGCCTAGACTGCCGTCATCCAGATTGGACTCCTTGTCATGCGCAAAGCCCCACCGCACATTTTTCTGACATGGTTCATATTCGTTGCTTCTTCTGCGGTGAATGTGGGCCCCCTCGCAGCCCTTCCCAGGCTCAGCTCAAAGGTTCGTTCTCCAGCCTATGTTGACCGTATCTTCTTGCCTTCCCAAAGCAGAAAGCCTGTGGTCATGCGGATACGGGCAGACCAAGGGGCAACTCCAGCGGCAGAGACTCTACAGAAGCTCGCTGACGCGGCAGAGTTGATGCATCGCAAGCGGACCTACCCGATTTCAAACGCTTGTTATCGTGTTTCAAACGATCTTTCCAAGCAAGCTCAGGGCACTCTCAAAGGCGCGAGCAAGGAATGCTTTGGGATCCTTTATTGTCATAGTTTGAGTTCACACACGGAACCTATGCGCAAAGGTTGGGAGCAACCCATTATCTGGGGAAATCACTGGATCACTTACATCAAGACGCAGGGTCACCATATAGCCATGGATGGAACAGCCATGGACTACCTTTCGGGGGGCGCGAAACCTATCTCGGCTGAGTTGCTGATATCGAGGACTCCAGAGGGCTTGGAACGGATGCTACGCCACTATTATGGAGGGGCAGCATGGGACCTTTCTGATGCTGGAGGTAAAAACAAGATCGGAAGGCTTCCGACAGTCGCCCATGAAGGTGAATAGATACCACCGCTGAAGTCACCTGCTATTGCGCAGAAAGGGGCGCTTTTCGGCAAGCCAGCTCGTGTGACGCTCCAAAGGCGGGCTCAAGGAGTGGAAGCAGGCGCCACCTTCAAGGGTGTGTTGAGAGGCAGCCACCAACGTGTCGAGCGAGGAAGACCGACGTGGAGCCCGCCAACGTGAGGAGCCACCTCTTCGCTCAAGGCAGGCATAGTCAGAATGAGCTCCCGCTCACGTCCCCGACGGACGAAACCCAGCACCAACTTCACACCAGGAGCAACACTCCGAAGCTGCCATGCGACCTCGCTCAGCCGTGAGACCGGCGCACCATTCACGGCCGCGCGTCGAGGGCGTCGCGTGTCGCGATGCGCGGCGTCTGCACCGCCTCCGCGATGGCGAGCTGCAGCGCGGAGGTGTCGTCTTCGACGGCGACCTCGTCGACGGCCAGCTGACCGTATTCAAAAAGCCGCTCCACCTTGCGTCTCACCGTCGCGAGCAGGGCGTCTATGTCTTCGTCGGTGGGTGGCGGAAGGTGCTCGATGCGTAGCGCGTTATCCGTGACGACGAAGAGCACATCGGGCGTGATCACGTGAAAGTGCACGTTGAGGTTGAGGGCACCACCGTAGACCTGAATCGCCGTGATGGCCCCAGCGCTCGGCCGCGACGCCTCAGCTGCGCAAAGAGCGCGCATTTGCAGCAGCGCAGCACCGCCGAGAGCGCCTTGGGATCGCGGGCATGCGCAGACGAACGGCGAAGGGAAAGGTGAAGACCACCTGCCGGTAGCGTGCGCTCGGTAGTAGGGCGTCGGTCAGCCGCGCGGCGGTCTCGGCCATGCGACGCCCCTGGCAGCTCGGGCAGAGGCCGCGCCCCTTGCACGAAAACGCGACCCCCTGCGGAATGAAAGGGGATAGGCGCGTGTCCGCCAGCGCCCTGAGGTGCAGTGCAAACACATCCCAGATCGTTCCGCCAAGGGCCCGGGCCTGTGATCACGACTCTAACGCGCCTGGAACACCGCCATCCCCCTGAATGAGCCACCCTGTTAACGCGATCCCCAACGGAAACCGCTAGAACTGCACATCTCGCTCCGGTTTGCGCAAATTCCTTGCGGCAATGCCTCCAAAATATGACAATTCAGTATGAAACGGAGACGACACGATGCTGATTGAGTTTCGCGTGGAGAACCACCGCTCGGTCCGCGATGAGCAAGCACTCACCATGGAGGCAGGCTCTCTTGGCACCTCGGACGACCTGCGGGTGCGCAAGATTGACGGCCATGGCAAACCGCTTCTTCCTGTGGCGGCCCTTTACGGAGCGAACGCCAGCGGCAAGAGCAACGTCCTTTCCGCTGTGGCGTTTCTGCGCGGTGCTGTTCTCCATTCACACCGGCGATGGCCTCCAGATGAAGGTGTGCCACGAGAGCAATTTTCCTGGGGGCCAGAGTCGGGCAAACCATCGCTCTTTGAAATAACATTCCTTCTTCACGGGGTACGGCATCAGTATGGCTTCGTTACCGACAACGAACGCTTCACCGAAGAGTGGCTATACGTTTGGCCGGTTGGTCGGCGGCAGATGTGGTTCGAACGTGAGGGCGAGTCTTTCAAATTTGGTTCGCATTTGCAGGGTGAAAATCGCGTTGTCGAAGAAATTACCGGTAAGAACGCCCTCTTTCTTTCTGCTGCCGCGCAATATCGCCATGAGCAGTTGATGCCAATCTACTCATGGTTCCGTGCCATGCGGGTCAGGGCGTCCAGCGATCGCCTTGGGGGACAGGTTCCGTTCTACCAGCTGCGTACTGCGTTCCGCATGGGTCGCAGCAGTGAACAGCTCGGTTTCTTTGATGGTGAAGAAACAAACCTGGAGGTGGATGCACTCAAGGACTTGCTGAGGGCAGCAGACGTCGGAATCGTCGATATGAGGGTGGAGGACGTGGAAGAGGAGATTGAAACGTCTAACGGACCCCGCCGGATTAGGCGTCCGCGAATATTCTTCCGCCACCAATCAGAAGCCAAGAACGCTTGGCTTCCTCTCGAAAAGGAGTCTCAGGGGACCCTAACGCTCGTTGGCTTGGCACCAGCAATTATTGATGCGCTTGGACGGGGAGGAGTTCTGTTCGTCGATGAGCTGGAGGCCAGTCTCCACCCTCTGGTAGGTGCGTATATCGTTCGTCAGTTCAATGATCCTGAGACGAACCCCAAAGGCGCCCAACTTATCTTCACAACTCATGATACCAACCTTCTTGGCTCGAGCCTTGGAGAGCCTGCTCTCCGACGCGACCAGATTTGGCTGACAGAGAAGAACTCAGAAGGAGCAACGATCCTCTATCCGCTAACCGACTACAAACCTCGGAAAGCAGAAAACCTCGAACGAGGATATTTGCAGGGACGCTATGGTGCGATTCCCTTCCTTGGTGAACTGGCAAGGTACGGGACTTAGTCCTTGGCTCACGGACGACGGCACCGAAAAAGAAAGCCACCACGGCGTAAGCCATGGCGTGAGGCCAAGCCGCTGATCCTATGCGTCTGTGAGGGACAAGCGACCGAGCCTCAATACCTGAAGGCGTTTGGGCGTTGGTGCCGCAATCCCCGCGTTACCGTCAAGGTGTCATCGACACATGGTGTTCCGGACACCCTCGTGCGTTGTGCGAGAGAAAGCAAACGCGAAGCGACTGAGGAGCCAAAACGAGCTGGCGATGACAACCTGCGCTACGACGAAGTCTGGTGTGTGTTTGACA
>JAFCZD010000773.1 GCA_019314525.1 Deltaproteobacteria bacterium | reverse complement strand
GTGGATGGCCCGCGCGCCAACGAGTGGGATCGCTTCCACTCTGTGGCCAAGCGCGAGTGTTTGGGGGTGAAGCATATCGAGGCGAGTTGCAGCATCCCCTTCTTCTTGCCACCAGTGCGCATCGGCGATCATTTCTTTGTCGATGGCGGGGTGCGCATCAATCGCCCCTTCTCGGCGGCCATCAGCATGGGCGCCACACGCATCCTTTGCATCCGCACGGGTGTTGATGAAAAGCATCCCCTGCCCAGGTATCGTTCTGGCTTCAAGCCCGGCCTCGGAAACCTCGCCAATTTGCTCATCAGGAGCGTCACCGACGACTTTGCTTTTTCTGAGCGAGAGCAGATCAAGGTGGTCAATAGGCTCCATGCCCAGCTCGTTGATGCGCAGCTCGTTGACGAGGGTCATGAAGCGCAACGACAAGACAACGCCCTCTTCGAGCGTGATTTCGACGTGCGCGATTACCAGCCTATAGACGTCACCGTGATCACACCCTCGATCAAACCGTCACGCCTCTACGAGCAATTCTGTGCCGCCAAGCCATCAACTCGCCCCAAGGCGCGTTGGCGCCATCTCTTCTGGTTCGATCGAGGCTTCATCGCCGAGCTGATCGCCCTCGGCTACAAGGACGCTGAGGAGCAGCGGGACTCGTTGCGGGATTTTTTTACCAGCTGATCTAGCCGGCTGATTCGATGACATCTGGGTGTCGTCTCATGGGTCACCCATCGGAGAAATACCAAAGAGCTAACACCCACAAAGCAGATACTCTGCGTGGCGCTCGATGACCCTCAGCACGCCCTCGAGGAAGACTCGCTCTTGTTCAGTGAACACAGGAGAGCCAAGCAGCTTACGCGCCGCTGAAGGGATCGTGTGCCCCAACTCCTTTCGCAAGCGCTTGATGAACCCGGCCGAAATGTTGAAAGCAGCTGCCATGGCCGCCCACTGATCCTCTGAGATCCAGCCGTAGCGCACCTCTTCAGCGATGGTCATGGCCATATAGTCATAGTCATCACCATAAACGGCCACGGAGAGCAGATCATAGGCAGGTGCCAGCGAAATCCCCGCTGAGGAGACGAGAAAGGAGATGTTCTTTGCGTGGGCGTCCGAGTTGCCAATGACATAGTTGAAGATCAGCCAACGCAACCATTGGTTACGGCTCACAGCAGGTTGACGTGTCTGATTCAACGCCCCATAGGCCTGCCGGAGACTAGGCCCACCGTCCTCTTCATATTTGTAGCCCGCCCAGATATTGAGCAACTGACAAAGGTCGATCTGATGCAACCGAGTGACCTTCCCCCCACCAACACAGCGATCGTAGCGTTGCACGCAGAAGAGCGGCTCTGGCAAATGCAGGAGTTCACTTTGTGGGACAGAGAGCCCCACCATCTGGGCGAGGGTCATGCAAAAATATTCGTTGGCTGGGCAACAGGGAAAGAGCAAAGGTTGAGCGTTGTCTGGTTTGACGACCAAAGACGAGGCGGCCTGGTTTGGCAGGCAAAATCCCTCATTGTTTCGATGCAAGCCGAGCTTGTGCTGAGCACCGGCGAGGCTCATATGTGCCCGTCCACCCGCTGCGAGCAGGGGCACATGTGGCAAATCTAACACCAACTGCCGGAGGGCATCGCGGGTCAACGGCTCGTAGCTCCCGATGCTCGAGAAGCGTTGGCCCTCGGGCAACAAGGTCAAAGCCCCGGCGCTCTCCTCTCCAAAGCGGTGAAGCAAGGCGAAGCTATTGGATGCATCGAGTCGAGCATGCGCGGCTAGCGCCTCACGCACGCCTCCTTCGGGCAGGAGGTTGTCGAAAAACCAACGCACAGTCCTTTTTTCACCATCGTCAACATGAGTGCATGAGGTGAGCGGTAGATGAGGCGAGATCGCATAGACCTTGGCGCTTTCGAGCCAGCTCTGCTGATAGGCAAAAGACCAATCACTTTGATCGACCCAGAGACGAGCCACCTGATCACCCTCGATCCACACCATGAGCACATCACTCATGGCTGTGAGCCTTTCGTGACACACGGCGAGCACTGCCTGGCTTTGGGCTCGGAATCTTCTCAGGCAGCCCAAGCTCCAAACAAATGCCCAGCTCCTGGCAGACGGTGAGAGCCAGACCGAGACGAGCGGTCTCCTTGCCTTGCTCCAACCCGCTCAAGAAGGGCCCGCTGACGCCACAGAGAGCCGCGGCATCTGCCTGGGTCAAACCAGCGGCGATCCTGACGGCACGAATCGCTGCTCCCAGGTCAGCTGGGGTTCTGATAGTGATGCGCTCGATCATCGGACCCTAAAATAAACGTTTATTGATCTTATTTAACCGTGGCACAGCCTGTTCAGTAATATCAACTATCATCTATTTTAGGCTGCATGCCTTCCGAGATCCACATTAACATCAGCGAACGCTTATGTTAATGGTGCCATCCAGGGTGATTCGTCGATGACATCTGGGTGTCGTCTCGTGGAAGGCCCTGGACCCAAGGCGCGCTTTCATTGCAGGCGTTTAGGATATGAGCGGTGCTTCTGTACGTGAACGAAGCAGATCGGGTGGACGGTTCACCAGCCCATATCGGGGTACGCGTAGCCTGCATCGCTATACCAGCTACCCATGTCAGGGTAGGCATAGCCCGCGTCAGCGACCCAGGTGCTGCCATCCGCATAGGGATAGCCCGCGTCGGCATACCAGGTGCTGCCATCGGCATAGGGATAACCCGCGTCGGCATACCAGGTGCTGCCATCGGCATAGGGATAACCCGCGTCGGCATACCAGGTGCTGCCATCGGCATAGGGATAACCCGCGTCGGCATACCAGGTGCTGCCATC
>JAFCZD010000772.1 GCA_019314525.1 Deltaproteobacteria bacterium | reverse complement strand
CCGTCTCGCTCTCCAAACAGGTCACCGTTGGGGGAGCAATGGTATCGTTGCTGCAACCAGCAGCCAGGAAAATCCCAAACAGCGCGCCCACCAGGACCGATCCAACTCTCGTTCTCACCATGATTCCCTCGTCTCTGAGGTTTGCCGCGCAAGACCCAGAATCATCCTGATCCAAGGCATGCCTGATCCAGGGCATGTTTGCGCACCGATAGTCCGCCCCCTCAATGGGCGAAAATCGACGTTCTTCAACAGGTTGTATGAGGGTCAAAGCTATCGACGCCAGCAACGCTGATCAAGAGAAAGTTATCTATATCTATGGAGCCCATGCCAATAGAGCCTATGGGTCGAGAAGCTGTCCAGCTCTTTCCGACCCTACGCGTGTAGCGCTATCCTCTCGGAGATGACCGACCGAAGAGCCATGCCCCTAGACCCTCATGCCCCTGATTTTCCGCCCAACGTAAGCGTGGAACACCTGCCGCCGAAACCAACCTCTGCAGGATATCGCGAGAGCGGCCAACACGACGGCTCGGCTCTGCGCATAACGATCCGCTGGTACAAGCCGAGCTGCTATGTGGCGCTGGTGATGGGAGTCTTCTTCAGCATCGCACCGCTTCTTTTTCAACTCAGGACAGGACAGCCACTGGTCCTTTGGGGCTGGCTGCTTTTCTTGGCCTTTGGCTTGCCGTTCTTCTACGGCGGTCTAACTCTCCGCACCAATCGAACGGAGGTGTTGGCTACCGGCAAAGAGCTGCGCATCTGGCATGGCCCCTTGCCCACGTTCTCATCGCCCAAGAGGCGCTTGTCCACAGAGCTCATCGACCAGCTCTACTGCACAAAGGAGAACGTGGGCCAGCAGACGGATTCATGGCGCTTCAAACTCTTCATCCGCCTCGAGAGCGGAGAGCTCGTGGAGGTGATCGACAAGATAGATACGCCGGATTCGCTGCTCTATATTGAACAGCAGCTTGAGAGCTACCTCGGCATCACGGATCGCGCGGAAGGCGTCGAGGACGAGCTACGGCAAGGCGATCGCTTGGTGCAAGAGGCTCTCGAGAGCCGCGATGTGTAGGCCGCCTACGAATGTGGCGAAGATGCTTCTTTCACTCTTGAGCGCCTCCCGACGGCAAGACCTGCTGACCTGAAATGCGGACCCTCAACCTTCGCCCCGCCCCTTGAGTGTTTTGACCGAACTCGCCGACCACGAGCACCGGCTTCTCTCGAAGCGCCTCATGCTCCCTCCCCGTCACTGCGTACAACTCGGGAAGCGCGGAAGCACCTGTAGCCGAGCGACGGCGCCGTCTGCGCCCTCTTGCACCAGCGGAGGCAACTTGCACCCAAAAAAGTCCACCCCTTCCTGTTGCTTGTACGCGCCATCGGCGAACTGCCATAGTTCCGCACTCGCAATGCTCTCCTCTAGGCCCACAAGGCGACCATCGTCGGTGGTCGCTGGCTTCCATGAACGCTCGATATGTCCTTTGCGCCTTCGCTGTGTTGCACGCGATGGCGTGTGATGAGCGTGCGCTGCCCGAGCGAGACGCCTCGCCTCCAGACCCGTGTGCGTGCGGCGACAGCGCGACACCACGCTGTACAACCGAGGGCATAGAGCGCTGCGTTGACGGGCGCTGGGCGCTCGCGACGCCTTGCCCGCAAGGGAGCCTCTGCGTAGCTTCCGCACGGTATGTCAGCGCACCACCCGAAGCTCCCGAGGGCGGGTGTATCAGCCCCGACGCGGGCTGCCACGACCGCATCGAGTTTGACGGTACGATGCACATCGTCGAGCGCTTCGATGCGGTCCCGACAACGAATTGCATCCCGAGCGGGACGTGGAGCAAGGACCTATTCTACCGCGAAGACGAACCCGATGTGCGTCAGCGCCGCCTCGATATCGTGACCTTCGGCTGCGACGACCCCGCGATCTCCACGGAGGAATCGAATGTTGTCTTCGGAATAGACGTGACCGCCAGCGTCTCGAGCAACGAGGGATTCTTTGAACAACATGAGAGACTCCCCGCCAACAAGGTCGGCCAGTGGTACCGTCAAACCATCCGTGTGGAAAGGATTGGCTTGCTGAAACGGGGCAGCGAGGTCGTAGGTTTGGCGATCCTTACCGACTGGCTCTTCAAGCCTCTCCTTGCTGTCGGCGACACCTGCCCGCCACCTTATCCCGGCGAGCCGCGCCTCACCGAGAAGAGCTGTCTGCTGGGAACCGATGCCTGCGAGCCTTGTCGCTAGGGAGCCAGCGATGCGACGACATACACCAAAGCGGCCGAGGCGATGATTGACGACCTCGATTCTCACGCTCGTTCTGGCCACCGGCTGCGGAGCGGACCCTGACCCACCTCCTCTCGATGATGGTTGCGACGATGAGGTGTGTCACGCGCTGATCCGTCTCGACTACCTCACGCTGGATCTCCTGGGCTACACGAGCATTGTATCAGCCCGTGGACGGCGACGGGGCCAGGCCGGCAGCCGAGGCGGTCTTTGCGACCTATGACGAGTATCTGCCAGACCCGCTCAACTCCGATCGTGCAGCAACCGGCCTACGCCCCCTCCACCCGCGGTGAAGAAGGCTCATCTCCAAGGGGTCAACCTCAGAGCGAGTATTCATACGCGCGCCCAGAAGCAAACCGGATGGTCCCGGGCATGCGGCCCCTATTGCAGCGGTGGGGCGACTGGGTATATGCAAGCATTGTTAGCTGATGGGGTAAAAATGCTGAATCTCCGCCACTCGTTTTGAACCCATTTGAAGCGACCGATCGCGATGTCGCCATTGCAGGGATCCTCCCATCCACACCAAGTGGCATCTTCACCA
>JAFCZD010000771.1 GCA_019314525.1 Deltaproteobacteria bacterium | reverse complement strand
GGGAAGCGCTATCGCACCACCAGTGACGCCAAAGGGCGCTTTCGCCTGGCTTTGCCTGAAGGGCTGGTTCAGCTCACGGTGCTTGGCTCAGCGCACCGGCTCTTTGTGCAACGAGAGCATCTCACCAGAGGCCAGGACCTGCAGGTGGTCTACTACCTATCACGCCTCTCCCACGACCCCTATCACACCATGGTGCACGGCGAGCGACGCCGTGAGGTCACGCGCATCAGTTTGCGGGGGCGTGAGCTGACTCAGGTGCCAGGCACCTTTGGTGACCCCTTCCGCGTGATCCAGACCCTGCCGGGTACAGCCTCCATCGTTTCGCTCTTGCCCTTTGTTGTGGTGCGGGGCGCCACCCCAAGCTCCACCGGCTTTCTGCTCGACCGCACGCCGGTGCCGCTGCTCTATCATCTGCTGGCAGGCCCCAGCGTGGTGCATCCCGAGTTTATCGACGAGGTGGACTTTTTCCCCGGCGGCGCACCGGCGCTCTTTGGCGGTTATGTGGGCGGCATCGTCAACGGCAAGACGCGACGGGTACGGAGTGATGAGCGCGTCTTTGACATCGACGTGAACTTGGCCCAGTCCGGCGCCTTGGTGCGATTTCCGGTGGAGAGCCTCGACATGACCATCACCGCCGCCGCGCGTTATGGCTACCCAGGGTTGCTCATGAGCCTGGCCACCGACGACGCGTCTTTGAGTTATTGGGATTACCAGCTGCGGGTAGACGGGGGCAACGCGCGTCGCGGCTATTCGGTATTTGCCTTTGGCGCGCGGGACGCCCTCGATACGCGTGAGAGCGGGGAGACCGCAGCCACACGAGCCATGACGCTGCACTTTCATCGCCTCGACTTGAGGGCTCATGATCGTCGCGGTGGGTGGCGAGGGCAGGCGCGAATCGTGCTCGGTTATGACGAGAGCTTCACGCGAGAGAGCAACATCTCGAGCTTTGTTTTACGCCCCGAAGGTCAGCTCTCCTACGCAGCGAGCAAGACGCTGACACTGCGCGGGGGCCTCTCTGGTCAGCTGCAAACATACGCTCACGAACTGCCCATAGATATGGAGGGAGACACAGATGAATTCGACCTCCGCTTGCTTATCGACAACCTCAACATGCTCGTGGGCGCGGGGCTCTATGCTGAAGCGCTGTGGCAGCCGACGCCTCGTTGGCTGATTCGACCCGGCTTGCGCGCGGATCTTTTGAACGACGGTTTCACGGGGCGCGCCAGCGTCGACCCACGCCTGACCATCCGCTATCTCCTGGCGCGGCGGGCCCTCGTAGGGGTGAGCCCCGAGGCCAGCGGTATCTGGCTCAAGGGAGCCGTGGGGCTCTATCACCAACCACCACGTTTCATCATGCCGCTGCCGGGTTTGAACACCATGCCTCTGAAATACGGATTGATGCGCGCCTTGCAGACGAGCCTCGGCCTGGAGGTGCCCTTTGGCAGTGGGGTGACGCTGAGCGTGGAGGGTTTTTTCAGTCACACCGATCCCACGCTCTTCGATCTCACGGTCAACGAAGAGCGTGTGCCCAAACCTGCCGCAGGCGGAGCAATTGTCGATGAAAACGACTTCATCGATCGGTTGACACGACAAGGCGTGGGGCGCGCGTATGGGTTGGAGGTTTTGCTCCGGAGACGGGCGCGCCATGGGCTTTATGGCTGGCTTGCCTACACCCTCTCCCGCTCCGAGCGGCGCTTCGATGGCATATGGCGGCCCTATGACTTCGATCGCACACACCTGCTCAACCTGGTCGCGGGCTTTGTCCTGCCACGCAACTGGAGCTTTGGAGTGCGCTTTCAGTATCAGAGTGGGCGGCCTATGAGCAGCAGCTTAGGCATGAACGAACAACGCGGCGCAGGGTTTTTTCGCGTGGATGTGCGCATAGACAAGCGAGCGGTGTGGCGCGGCTGGATGCTCGACTTCTATGTCGACCTACTCAACGTCGCGTTGCTCCCCGAGGAGCTCGACGTCGACGAGCCGATCCGTTACGTCATCCCCACGCTGGGCTTGCGTGCACGATTCTGAGCTGCCGCCTCATCGACCCAGCTTGTGTTCTCCCGGAGACTACTGCAGAATTTCCCCATGGGTCATCGTTTGCCGGTCGTGGTCGTGCTGTGTGCGTCCCTGCTACACATAAGCGCGTGCACGAGGACTGGCTTTGGCCCCACAGAGTCACTCCCCGATGCCATGGTCAGCGATCAGGCGACACGAGACGTCACGCCCTACGATATGGCCGCGCCTGATGCGGCCGTGCACGACACGGCTGTGCATGATGGCTCCCTGGAAGCGATGGACTCAGTCGTTGACGCCCTCCCTGTCATTCTCTCTGTAGAGGCGCTCTATCCACAAAATGGCGCGAATTGGCTCGACTACGTCGCGAGGGATGGGGCCAAGGGCGTCACCGAGCAGGATGACGTCCCTTGTGTGCCGGGTTTTTGGGCCCCCTATCACGAGTGTCTGCACGGTGGTGAGTTGCGCAAAGTGGTCGTCACAGGGCAGGACAGCTGTGGTGCTCTCTCCCTGCACGACCAACTTGATGTCTTTGGGTGGTCGTGCAACGACACCTCGACACCGATCTTTTTTCATTCAACCAGCTTCAAGAGGGGTAAGGGTCTCAGAGACCTGCTGGACGCCGACGCTTTCAAGGCCAACAAGGTCATCCTTGAAAAGGACGGCAGCTTTGTGGCGGAGAGCTTGCTTTCGACCTCGTGGTGGAGCAATCACGTCGAAGCCCTCAGCCTGAACTCGGGTTCGTCTGACCCACCCCTCGAGCTCAACCAAAGCGGGACCCTCTACACCGTGCCCACCAGCGGTGACTCC
>JAFCZD010000218.1 GCA_019314525.1 Deltaproteobacteria bacterium | reverse complement strand
CCCCTGTCGAGTCATCATCGTCACCGAGCTCCCCCGGGTGCCCGAGGAATTCTACAAGACGGGCGTGCGCGTCTGCGTGATCGAGGTGGGGCGCTCGAGCGCTGGCGAGTTACCCCAAGGTGCAAAGAGCGGCAACTACCTGACGAATTTGCTGGCGCTGCGCGAGGCCAAGAGGCGGGGCGCCCATGAGGCGCTGCTCGTTGACCCACGAGGTCGCATCTGCGAGGGATCGTCCAGCAACGTCTTTGCTGTGATTGGGGGAACCATCCGCACGCCCCCCCTAGATGTCGGTATCCTCGAGGGCATCACGCGCCGCAAGGTGATGTCTCTCGCTCAGGGGCTGGGCCATAGGGTGGAAGAGGTCGAGTTGAGCCGCGAGGACCTCGCGTCAGCGGACGAGATCTTCATCACGAGCACCATCCGCGAAGTCTTGCCTGTGACAGAGCTTGGCGAGGTAAAGGTGGCCGGCGGCCGCCCTGGCGCTATCACCCGTTCTCTGCGCCTTGCCTTCCGTGACCTCACCCGCCTGATTTGACGCCGTCCCCTCCATCCCCTCCCCATCATCGGCATCATCGGCGCCTGATGCGCAACACAACGAAGAGGAGCAAGAGTAGAAGAATGGGAATGGGCTGAAGATCAGGCGCGCTCTCTAACTCGATCACGGCTATGTCATTCGTCATCGCGACGCTGTCATAGGAGGGATGAGGGGTGGCCGACACGATGGGGTGGTGAACGCAGGGTGTGATCGGTGGCCTGGTTGACGCGCCCTCTGACATACCGTCAGAAAGACCACACAGGCTCTTGCTGAATACCGAGCAGCACCAAACGGTTATTATTCTCTCCGTTATACGACACGGTTTTTCCAGGTTTCACACAGCCCGTACCGGTCTCACTGAACATCTCATTGACTTGGTTTTTGCCGTCAACATAGATCGTCAAATGGGAATCCCGATTCACGGCTGACGGAAAAGTTACGACCCTTTCCTCTCCAGGCGCCAAAGGCCCAACAACTTTCTCGAAGAGATACCCGTTCTGCTCGAACCTGACCCAGGTGGGCCCTGCTTCAGCCCATCGGGCGCTGTTTCGGACGATGATTTTATCATTGCAATCGGGATAGATGGTGGCCTCGAGATCTGGCACATTGGGCATGGCACACTCAAAAGCGCTGTCAATTTCGCCCTCACAAGTAACGTCGTAGACCCTGAACACCGAGCTTTTGACAACTGTCTTATTGTTATCGCTATCGGTGATTACAAGTTTGAGATAGTGCTCATCTCTGCACTGGAGTGGCATAGGCAAAGCAGAATAACAGAACCCTTTATTGCTGCAGGCAGTGAGGTGGGTGTCCACCCCACCAGCGTGGGTGTACCACTCCGAGCTCAATGTATGGCTGCCGTCCTCCTGGTCATCGACTTCTGCGGTGGCGACAACCCATCCGTCACTCAGTATCCAATCAGGGGACCACACTGTGATGGTGCCAGTTGGCGCCTGACCAATGAGTGGGATGAAGGTATGAGGCGTGAACCGACCCGCGAAGGGGGCAGAATTCACCTTTCTGAGGGCTCTGGCATGGGAGAGTGTGGGCGCGAAAGAGACAGCCAGAGAAGCAAGGGTCGCAGCGAGTGTTAACAGTCGAGTGTTCATTTGCATCTCCTTAGTACAGCGAAGCAGAAGAGGGTGAACAGTGCTTAAAGCGTCTGGTTTTTACAAATGCAACGTGAGTGCCAACCACCAATGGCTTGAAATAGAAGGGCCATGCTGAAGACTGTTACCTCGTGGTTCCGCTTTGCGACCTGATGTTTTACCTGGAGGTAACAGAGCCGCGAGTGTGCTGCATACCAACGGGCCTGAATCCAGTCAGAAACCCGCGCTCACAGATTTTTGGGTGGGCACACGACAATCGGTCCGCCCCCCTCTCCGTCTAGCAGTTGACCTGCGCGAGCGCCTCTGAAACGATGCGGTTCCATTTGCTGGGCGGAGGAGGCTTCTATGTTCGACAAGAACGTACTCAAAATGGACTATGCTACTGAGGCGGATCGCATCACTAAGGCGATGAAACGCATCGTCACTGGCGTGCTAAAAAAGCGAGGCGTCGTCGTCGGCGTGTCGGGGGGGATCGACAGCTCGACCTGCCTCGCCCTCGCCGTGCGCACCTTTGGGCCCAAACGGGTCTGCGCGCTCTTGATGCCCGAGCGTGACTCGAGCAGCACCAGCGGCGACCTCGGCCAGCAGCTCTGTGAACACCTCGGCGTTGAGTATATCGTCGAAAATATCGCTCCCGTGCTCGCAGCAGCAGGCTGCTATGAACGGCGCGATGAGGCGATCCGGCAGGTCTTCCCCGAGTACGACGAGACCTACAAACAAAAGATCGTCGTGCCGCCCCTCGAAGAGGGCAACCGCATCACCTTTTTCTCCATCGTGATCCAGGCTCCTGACGGGACGATGAAAAAAGCGCGGCTGCCGCTCAAGGCCTACCTACAGGTGGTCGCGGCGACCAACTTCAAGCAGCGCACCCGCAAGATGATGGACTACTATCACGCCGACCGGCTGAACTATGCCGTCATCGGCACGCCCAACCGGCTGGAGTACGACCAGGGGTTCTTCGTCAAGGGAGGTGATGGGCTCGCAGACGTCAAGCCCATCGCCCACCTCTACAAGACCCAGGTCTATGACATGGCGAAGTACTTCGAGCTTCCTGAGGCCGTAACGTCCACGACGCCAACCACGGACACCTACAGCCTGCCCCAAGGGCAGGACGAGTTCTACTTTGCCCTGCCCTACGACAAGATGGATCTGATGCTCCACGCCTTCAACCACGACGTGCCCACCCAAGAGGCTGCCAAGGCCTTGGGGCTGACCGAAGACCAAGCGAGCTGGATCTACCGCGACATCGAGACCAAGCGCCGCAGCACCCGCTACCTGCACCTGCCCCCACGGCTGATCGACACCGTAGAAAACGTCGGATCCCATCGCGCGGACGATTAGAGGGCGGGGCTATAAGCCTTCTAGCTCGAGGTAGGGAAAGCGCACAACGTCGCCCTCACTGAGATACGCCCGCACTCGGCGCTGCCAACGCGACATATCCAAGCCATAGAGCGCTCGTTCATCCCCAGCCCCACGCTCGCGAGCAAGCCGAACATTCTTTGTGGCTCGTTGCAGCAGCTTGGGGATGCCACCAAAGCGCTCCGAGCGGTGCAACAACATCACCGCCGCCATCTGAATCAGCGCCTGAACAAAGCGCCCACTCGCACTCTCGTGCCCCACCTCATGCCAGATCGGCTCCCACACCTCATGGGCCTCCCAGAAGAAGCTATGGTTGAAGAGGTCAACGCCATAGAGGTAATCGCCACAATCACGCCAGCGACCATAGCCCAGCGGACAAACCTGGGGACCTTCAACACGTTGAAAGCTATGGCCCGCTTCGTCGCGCACAGGGTGGGGGCTATAGCCGGGGATATGACGATAAGCGGGCAGCTCGCGAGAGGTGTAGCGCCGCAGGGGGAAGCTCGAGAGGGGAGTCTGATCAGCCAAGGGCATCACTATAGCGCCTTCCCCCGCCCAAACAAACGGGGCATGCTCACGACGTGAAAACACCGCTCCCCTGGCGACTCGGCGCTTATGGATTGATCAGCGTGCTTGTTTACGCCTTGGT
This sequence comes from Deltaproteobacteria bacterium, assembly GCA_019314525.1. Taxonomy (GTDB): domain Bacteria; phylum Myxococcota_A; class Polyangia; genus JAFCZD01. Next base: position 5,201 of record JAFCZD010000218.1, on the reverse strand, counting down.
CTATCGCAGCGCGTGCTTTGTCAGCTTGGGTCCTCTGCGAAACCTCGCAGCGACGCTGCTCGCGTCAATGCCCTTGCTCTTCGCCGCACGTGAGGCCGAAGCACACCATGACCCCAGCCGATGGCACCTGCTGCTCTTGTTGGTGATGACCGCGGCCATGCGCATCACGATCCCTTTCGACCTGCTCGTGGGCACCGATGACGCCTATCGCTACCTTTGGGATGGTCGCGTACACGCCGCAGGCATCAACCCTTACCTCCACGCCCCCCTCGCCCCTCAGCTCGCGCCGCTGCGTGATGCGCTCTTCTTCCCGCGCATCTTCCACCCCGAGATGCGCACCGTCTATCCGCCCCTGGCCGAGCTATGGTTTCTGCTGGCTTATGCCTTGGGCGGCCTCTCTCTCGTTGGACTGAAGCTGATCTACCTCGCCCACGATCTGGCCAGCGCTCTGCTGCTCTGGCAGCTCTTGCACGAACGCAAAGCACCACCCTGGCGTGCACTGCTTCTGGCCTGGTCACCCCTCTGCGTCGTGCAGAGCTTCGCGGGTGCACACCTCGACGTGCTGCTGATCCCCTGGCTACTGCTGACCCTACGCTGGATGGGCACGCGCCCCTTCGCTGCAGGCTGCGCGCTGGGCCTCTCCGCGATGGTGCGCCCCTTGACCGCCCTGGCGGGGCCCACTTTGGCCCTGCGACGGCCCTTCAAAGAGACGCTCTGGGTGACATTGGGCTTTTTCTGCGCGGCTGCCGTGCTGCTTCTGCCCTACGCCCTCGGCGCCGGCTTGAAGATGACAGAGTCGCTACAGGTTTATGGTGAGCATTGGGAGTTCAACGGCTCGCTCTACCAGTGCTTGCGCCCCTTGCTTCACGAATGGAAGCCCTTCCGGCCTGCGCTCTATGGCACCATCGCTGTGCTTTCGCTGCTCATCGGCTTTTTGCCCGGCGGACGCGGTGGACGCCTGGCGCTCTCCTTCGCCGCCTACTTCGCCTTCGCGCCCACGGTCTACCCCTGGTACCTCCTCGGCGTGCTCGCGCTGATTGCCCCCGCGGGTGGCGCGCTGCCCGTGGCGCTCCCGGCGCTTATAACCCTCTCAGATCTCGTCTTCGTCAGGCATGCGCTAGGCGGGCCCTGGCGCGTGCCCGTGACAACGCTCATGGTTGAATACGCGGGACTCTACGGGCTGGTGGCATGGAAGGTCTGGCAGGCATGGCGAGGAGCACGCAAAGAGGAGAGTGGTCATTGAAGGGGCTAATCCCGGTCCGGATCTCCCCGGTCCGGATTTCCCGGTCAAGTGAGTCGCTTTTCAGATTCTGTATGCCGCGTCATGCGGTCCCAGGAGCACGAACTTGAGTGTCTCGTCGTAGCGCTCGCTGCAATCTGAGCAGGCCACGATCTCGTCGTTGCCCTTATTCCGGCAGGCCCGACAGTAGAGGTAGATGATGATGAAGCTCTTCTTGACCGGACAGGAGTAGAAGCCCCTGAAATTCCCCTTGAGTGGCTCGCCCATAGTCAGCGGCTGCTCCATGATCATCCGAACCTTGTTCTCCACCTGCTTCTTGATCCCGGAGTGCTTGCGAAGCGCCTTTACGAAGGCCTTCTCGAAGAGCGTTTGCATCAGTCGACAAAGACCTCGTCAAAGGTATGCCACTCGGCCTTGCCGTTCTGGAGCTTGGCCTGGATGTCCTCCATGGCCTCGTGAAAAGCCGGGTGAGCGAGGATCTTCTTTGTGGGCTCACCCTCGGCCCTGCGCTTCAAGCTGAGGAGGTACTGGGTGATCACCTCGGCGACTGTGGTGCGGTTCTCCGCTGCGAAAAACTTAGCGAAATCCACGAGATCCTGGTCCAAGCTGATGTTGAGGCGGTTCTTTGCCATGGCGTCCTCCCGAGAGCATCTGTTCCTATTATGCGCAGATTGGGAACAGTTGTCAATTCCCACCGAATGCAGAGAGACATCGTGTTCCACGTTCTTTACGGTGCTCGACGCGGTTGCGAGACAGCTCGAAGTGAGTTCGATTCTTCGGGTGAGGTGGGATCTCCCAAGGTGGCGCTTAGATCAGGCCGGAGTTCCGGCTCCACTTCCGTGTTGATGGCCACATGCCAGCGTGAGTCACGAGGCGTGAAACAGGTGATCACGATGCGTGTGTGCAACCGGGAACATGGGTAAGACCTTGGAGGTGCTGTGGAGCCGCTCGCTTGACCAGAAGGCATTTCAGAAGAACAATCGAGCCCACTATGCTGCACCGATTCTTCATGGGCGTGCTCATCGTATCGCTCCCCCTCCTCAGTCTGAGCTGCAAACTCCTGGCGGGCTATGAGAGCGCGCGACACGACACCAGCCTTATACACAAAGATGGCTCCCTGGCCGATGGTCCGTCTCATGACACGGAGGCAGATGGCCGACCGATGCCGGACGTGATGCTGGACCAAGACACGCCACAAGATGCCCCACCGCTGTCGGACATGACGGTGGACCGAGGCACGCCACAAGATGCGCCACCGCCCTCCGACACTGGCAACACAGTGATGCCCGCCGTGTGGCGAGACATCCCCGCGGGGAGCTTCACCATGGGCTCACCTGCAAACGAAGCGTGCAGAGATTCTACAGAAGAAACCCAGTATTCGGTAACGCTCAGCAATGCCTTTGAGATGCAAAGCACAGAAGTCACACAAGCAGAGTTCACTGCGCTGATGGGATACAACCCCTCCTGGTACAGCGCCAACGGCAGAGGCGCGGACTGCGGACTCGATTGCCCCGTGGAGCATGTCAATTGGTATCAGGCTGCCGCCTATTGCAACGCGCTCTCCACCAAGAACCAGCATGAGCCGTGCTATGAGTGCTCAGGCTCCCAAAGCGCCGTGAGCTGCGATGTGAAGGCGACTCTTGCTGGTTCGCGCATTTATGGCTGCAAGGGGTACCGGTTGCCAACAGAGGCCGAATGGGAATACGCCTACCGAGCGGGTACCACCACCGCCTATTATAGCGGTGTCAACGATGGCAACCTCTGCCTCGACTGCTCGAGCATCGATGCCAACCTCGATAGCATCGCCTGGTATTGCGGCAACGCGAAGGGTACCTCCCACCCTGTGGCAAAGAAAAGCAAGAACGCCTGGGGCCTCTATGATCTGGGCGGAAACGTATGGGAGTGGTGCCATGATTGGCGCGACAGCTACCCCTCCACCTCTGTGACAAATCCAGCTGGCTCCTCCACGGGCACGTTTCGCGTTGTGCGAGGTGGAAGCTTCTCCAGTGGCCTGCTCTACACCCGCGCCGCTGCCCGTCACCACAGCCAACCTACCAACGGCTTCAGTGTTAATGGGTTCCGCTGTGTACGCTCCTTAGGGCCATAGCGCACAATGAAGAGGGACGCGCTGACCAAGCGATTGCGAAACAGGCCCCGCCCTTCAGTAGCTTCCGGGCGGAACCCGGCCGAAGGAATAATGCCAGACGGCCGACCCACCCGCGGCGAACGCATTCGCATACCGTCGGGTGGGCATGTGAAGGAACGACGCCCCTGAGGGCCAAACCTCTAGCGGCTGTACTTCACGAGCAACACATCGAAATCCCCTGCGGGGCTGGTCAGCATGCCGCCACCGAGATCCTCATCACCCTTGATGCGACCGGCCATGGCGATTTCGTCATCACCGTTGATGGCCACGCAGCGGGCGCTCAGGTTGTCTTCCGTACCACCGATCTTCCTCGCCCAAACCTCGGCTCCTTCGGCGTCGATCTTCGTCAAATAAACCGCAGAAGTGGTCGCGTGCATCACGCCGCCGCCGAAATCCATATCCCCTTTGAAGCTGCCCGTAAACACGATATGGCCCCAGCTGTCGGTAGCCACAGAGTTGATGAATTGGCTCGATTCATCGCCATATTGTTTGCTCCAAAGGTGCTTGCCGGCCTTATCGAATTTGGCGATGGCCACATCCTTGGCCCGGTAAGCTGGGTTTTCGAAGTCTGTGCCACCGAAATTAACGGTGCCCTCAAAATGGGCAGCGAGAACCACATTATCCTGGCCATCGATGGCCACAGCCACACCCTCTTGTCGTGTGGCTTGGCCGCCGAAACCGCTGCTCCAAAGATGCTTGCCGTCCTTATCAAATTTCGCTGCAAAGGGATCGGTGCCTCCAGGGCTCACGATATCGGTGCCACCGAAGTTTGTGGTGCCGCTAATCATTCCCACCACAACGCCATTATCGTCGCTGTCGATGGCCACACCATTGGCCTGCTGGAGAAAATCATCGCCAAACTGCTTGCTCCACAGGTGCTTACCGTCTTTATCAAATTTCGCCACGAAGACGTCTTGGTTCCCAGCCGTGGTCATCTCGGCGCCGCCAAAATCCGCGGTACCGTTGAAATTGCCTACGAGCCAGATACTGTCAGCGGAATCCACAGCAACAGACCGGCCCGCCTCCAGGCTGCCGTCCGCGCTGCCGAAGCTCTTGCTCCATAGGTGTTTGCCAGTTCCATCGAATTTGACGATGAAGATGTCCCGACCACCTTTGCTCGACAGGGGCCCGCCACCAAAGTTCAATGTGCCGTCAAATTCGCCGGTAGCGATGACATTATTGCTTCCATCGGTAGCCACAGCGAAGGCGATCTGGAAACGGGCGTCGTCACCAAAGCGCTTGCTCCAAAGATGGTTACCGTCTTTATCAAACTTTCCCACGAAGACATCCCGACCGCCGAGGCTTTGCAATTCGTCGCCGCCGAAATCAACAGCGCCTTCCATCAAGCCTGCGACGGCGATATTCCCAGCGCTATCAAACGCCACACCGTTGATGGTGCGCTCATCGGTACTGATACCAACGCTCGGCACCCCATAGCGCTTGCTCCAAAGATGCTTGCCCTCGGCTGGCACGATCGCGGCGTCAGCCACCACGGCCTGGTCTGCCACCACGGCCTGGTCGGTCACCGCGGCGTCGGTCACGGCCTGGTCTGCTACCACGGCATCGGAGCCCGAGGCGGTATCACTGCCCACAACGGTGTCGGCCAGCGCCCCATCGGGGCTACTGCTTCCGGTGGAATCTGAGCAGCCGGAAAAGCTAGCAATAGCCAGCCCGAGGATCGCGATTGGTTTCAATCTCATCATTTCTCTCCTGTCGGTCTGTGGTGAGGTGGCAATCATCGTGGAGGTCGACCTCCAAAAAAGCCGGGATGTGTAACAGGCATGGACCATTCGATCAACTCAAACGGGCATCGTC
>JAFCZD010000770.1 GCA_019314525.1 Deltaproteobacteria bacterium | reverse complement strand
ATGATGGTGAATTTGCCCGCACCCGTCTGTTTCCACGTGCCTCGAATCGTCTGGCCGCTCATCCCAACGGGTTCGAGAGTGAACTTCCCAACTTTGTGAAAGTGAAACGTCGACGAGCCGTCCGAGATGACGAAGACTCCTTCGGACTTGATGATCGGTTCGATGGGTGGGTTCTGAGTCTGGGCGGTCGAGACCGACGCGACGATGATCAAGATTGCGGAGAGTCGAAGCAGTGTCTTCACGTTGCCTTCCTCTAGCATGGTCGGATGGCACCTTTGGTTTTGCTACCGGCAGGGCCATGATGACCATGGTGATCCAGTCCATTGTGCAACTATGTCTGTTCTGACGGTTTGAAGGCCCCGATCTTGTCGCACTTCGGACACCGCCTCAGCCGCTGGGACCACAACACCGCGACGAGCCCTATCATCCCTCCCCCGACAGCCGAGCCTACGCCCTGAAAACCGGACAACCCGCCGATGATGCTGCTGGTCGCGGAGAATGGAACTATCACGGCCCAGAATCGCCAGTTCTTCATCAGCGCGATCATGCCGTGGTGGACGGAGAGGGCAACCAGATCTTTGGATTCAAGCGTTGCTTTGCAGGCTGGACAGGTAGGCATTTGCGAACCTCTTTGGTGGCGGGTGGTACGAATGTCTGTCAATCTTCCAAAGATGAGCGCACCTGTCACGCGCGTCAATACTTGGACGGTCAGAGCCTGTTCAGCGCACGGTGACACGGACTTTTCCTTCTGTCATAATCTCGCACAGGTGAATGTTGGAGTTTGGTGAAAGGCCGAGACCTTTCGCTATTTCTGAAACCAACTTCTACATCACCTCGCCCTTGAGATCGTCTTTTCGCAATTATACTTGTGTTTTCAGTATATTAGGCTGAATCGGATCAAGTGAGCTTCTATACTCGGCCCCAAAAACACCGAATATCCAGTGGCTTGATGCAACGCTCAACCTGGCTTGTTTCACTCCTCCTCGCCGCTGCGACCCTTGCGATCCCGCGCGCTGGCGACGCATGCACGACGATCTTGATCGGTGCGGAACTCACCCGCGAGCGCGCGATCATCCACGCTCACAACGAAGAGATGGGGGCCAAGGCCGTGGGACGCCTGTGGCACCGCAAACGGGCTCACGCGGATCCGGGCACCAAACTCTCAGTGCCCTATGTCGAACTCGCGGCAGCCCCAACGAGCCTTGCCTACTGGGCCTCGGGCAACGCCGAGCAGGCCAGCGGTCTCGGCACATCCGAAGTCACCCGGCCCTACGACTCTATCCTCGTCGGCCTCAACCAAGCCGGTGTAGCGATGGGCTGCAATTGGGCCCACTCCCGCGAGGAGAATCTCAAAGAGCGAGGCGTTCGTCGTTACGCCATCAGGCAGCTCATTCTCGAACGAGCAGCGACGGCCCGGCAAGGCGTCCAACTCATCGGCGATCTGATCGACGAGCATGGGCAAGCGGATTGGGGAGGTTTGGTTTATCTGCTGGCAGATCCGAACGAAGCCTGGGTCATCGAAACGACGACCCACCATTGGGCGGCTCGGAAGATTCACGATGACGAAATTTGGGTCACCGCGAATCGTTTTCGCATCGGTGATGACTACGACCTAGCCAGCACCGACCTGGTCTCCTACGCCACGGACAAAGGTTGGTACACGCCCGGCGACGTTCCCTTCCGCTTTGATCGCGCCTACGGCCGCCCTGGCAAGATGAACGACCCCTACGACATCATGCGTGAGCAACGCGTCCTCGAGTTGTTGCGGCCGAAGCGCGGACAGATCGTCGCCGCCGACATCATGCAGGTCTTTCGCGACCGCTACGAAGGCACACCGATGTTCACTCCCCCGCAGGCCGTCGAGATCTGGCGCAAAGCGGTCAACGCCGACCCCAAACTGCATCGGCCGATCAACACCAACATCACCCAGTCGTCATCGATCACCTTGTTGCGCAAAGATATGCCGGTCGAATTGGGTGCTGTCATGCATTATGCCATGGCAACACCATCCTACAGCGGCTACTTCCCGGTCTACGCCGGGGTGAGCACGCTGCCGGATGCGTACAGTCAAATCTCCGCCGCGAAGGACCCGGGTAGCGCTTGGTGGGTGTTTCGCAATCTCCAACAAGCGGGGGACAAGCGGTACACCGAAGCGCAACCGAAGATCCGCGCCCTGTGGCAAGCTCGCCATAGGGCGCAGGAAAGAGAGCGCGCGAAGATAGAAAAGCGTGCGCTCGCACTGTGGAAACGGGGTAGTCAGCAGGAGGCGCTGGCGTTGAGCGCTCGGTTTACTCTCACGCAGGCCGCCGAAACGCTGGAGCTTGCGCGCGAGTTGCTGAAGCAGTACCGACCGCCAAAGGGGCAGTGAGCGAGCTCGCGCCGCGGCCGCGGCAGACAATCGAGCCATGTGGAGACCTTGCAGCAGAATGCTATTCTCACCACAGACAGAGGCCCGAACTCCTATGCAAAGCACCACGAAACCCGAATCTCGCGCAGCTTGGCTGTGCGCAGTCTCTACGTTCTTCTTCCTCGCCATGATGGTCGCATCGTGCGGCGACGACGGAGCCAGCCCTCCCAGCCCTCCCAGCGCTAGCGAGTGTATTGCGGGCGAGGCGGGAGACCCGTGCGCCCCGTGCGCGGAGGGTACCTACTGCCCTGGTGGCGATGCCGAAGCGGTTGCGTGCGGTGACGGGGACTGGGATCACGACGCGGATCCATCCACACCCTGCGAGCCCTGGACGCTCTGCGCGGCAGACGAGGTCGAGAGCGGAGGAACGGCGATGAGCGACCAGTCCTGCGAACCCTGCATCCCTGGAACGTCCCCGT
>JAFCZD010000217.1 GCA_019314525.1 Deltaproteobacteria bacterium | reverse complement strand
GCGCTTTCAAGACCGAACCCTTCCCTTCGTGATCAAGCATGTTTTGACGAAGCGCCTGAGGGATAGGGCTGCGAGTTTCAAGAAGTATCAAGGGACTCTGAGCAGCATGAAGCTGGACAAGGTCCTGCCAGCCCAATTGCAGGACCAATCGGCGACGGTCTTCAAGACGTTGAAGACCATCGACCCACGCCCTACGTCGATTTGGGTCAAAGCTCTGGAGCAGCACATCAGCCGAGCAAAGGGCAAGGAGCGTGAGGCGCTGACCTTGGTGAAAGAGCAGCTGGTTCATACAGATATTCCCCAGCTGGACACAAAAACAGACGCGCGCATTTCATTGCGTGAGATGGCCGACAAGGTCTACCGGCACTACCGACGTTCGAGTTATCGCAACTTGCCCAAGAGCCTGCCTGATTTTTCTGCGATGCCAGCGGGACTCACGGTAGAGGGGCACCTTCGGCATAGCGGCGCGAAACGCTTGGCCTTTTTGGAGCAGAAGCTGGCGCAGTGGCGGGGCAGCGAAAAGAAGGAAGACCAGCAGCAGGCCAAACGCCTGCGACGTTACCTCGTACACTACAAAGACAAGAACCAGTGGGGGGAAAAGTGGCTGGACCAGCGCCTCAACGCGTTTTCAAAGCAACGCCCTACGGGCAAAGGCTTGGTGGGTGTGCTCGACGCCAGCGCTTTGGACCCTGAACAACGTCAAGCGATGGAGAAAATCGTGGGCGAGGCATGGCAGAAGATCACAGGTATCATCCACCCAGAGCTGCTTAAGCGCGTGGGGCTGCCGAGGATCGTCGTGAACCCCAAGCAATTGGGGGCCGCCTATCTACCAGCGAAGATGACCATCGAACTCTCGCCGTACTCGAATGTGAGTGCCGTTATGCACGAATTTGGGCACTTCCTCTGCTATCGAGGTGGCCTCCGCATCTTCGCTGTGGCTCATGTGCTGCGGGCAGAGAGGGCGGCGCTCAAAGGAAACCTTATAGATTTACTCCAGGGGCCCGCGTGGAAGGGCTGGTTCTTCCGGCAGTATATTGGCCGTGAATACCCAGGCGATGGTGCCACGGAGGTGCTCAGTGTGGGGCTAGAGCACCTCGGCAGCTCCAAGGAGGCGTTGAGGGTCTTCAAGGCCGATGGCGATTTTCTCTTGAGGATGCTCGCTGTGCTGCAGCAGAAGCCCTTCCAACGGAAGAAGTAAGAACAAGGAGTCTAGGGCGCGATCAACTCGCGTGTTGCTGCATCAAGGTTCGCCGAATCGAAGCGCACGAGCGCCAGCTCTGGCCCATCATGTGCCCCGCCAAAGCAGAAGGTTCCTCCTCGGCGCTCCTGCCAACTGCCGGTAAGGCGTACAGACTCATGAATATGCCCATGAAGGGTCAGCAGAGGCTGGTGCTCTTCGATGAAGCGCGCGATGGCGATGCTGCCCACATGCACGTCGAGAGGCACGTGGTCTACCATCTTGCCATCGAGAGCTGCGCGGTCGAGGTTGCCCTTGTAGGGGGGGCCGTGAAAGAGCATGATCGCTCGCTCCATGCGCCCGAGGCGCGCTCTGAGCCCCTGTAGATCTGCGGCGATGGTGCCGAAGGCGAGGTCTGCTGCGGGGCGCGTGACGCTATGTCGTCCGTCCTGCGGGGCGACGCACCCGGGGTCGACGTAGCGCGAGACATCGTAGCGCTCCCAATCCTTGAGCTGAAAAGGACTGGGCGGTGTGAACGCGTAGCCACAAAGGGTGGTGTCATCCAGTTGCACCACCTGGTCATGGATATGCTCGCAGAGGCCAAGGGCTTGGAGGGGTTCGATGGCAGGTAACATGCTGCGTGGATCGTCATTGCCAAAGATCAACAATACGCGGGGGTAGTTCGGACCGAGGTCTGCTGCCAAGGACGTAAGGCGCGGCCGCAGATCATCATTGATGAAGGCCCCGCCAAAGGCACCCGCAAAGAGATCGCCGCCGAGTAGTACAACATTCGGTTGTTCAGCGCGGATGGCAGCGCAAAGCGCGTCATAGCGGTTCCGGCGGCCATGGAGATCACTGGCAAAGAAGAAGTTCATGCCCGTAGGTTAGCACTACTGCGCCAGGTATTGCGCGTCTAAGAAAGCCGGGGGAGGGGCGTCGGCGCCCTCGATGTCGAGCAAGTGCAGGTCGTTGATGGCCGCCTCAGTCTGCTGCATGGTCGCCGCGACGCCATCCACCTCGCTGGTGATAAAGTCGGGGTCCTGTCGGCTGACGGCGAGCTCCGCGATGGAGGTGATCTTGTTTTCCAGGCGGTTGATCTCGAGGCCAAGAAATTCGAAGTTTTCTTGGGCTTGAGTCAGGTTGTCCAAACGCAGTTGAACGCTGGCCAGCGTATCGATCAAGCTACGACGCATGCGCGCCTCGTTGGAGGTGTCTTCTGTTACATCCCCTAGAGCTTCAATCTTGGTGTTGATGGTGTTCAGTTCGTTCTGGAGCTCCTGCTCATGGGTTGTGCGCAGGAAGCGCTCGATGGAAAAACGAGAGTAGAGCAACTTCAAGAAGATCCACAGCAACTTGTTGATGCTCTCGTTTTGCATGTCGTTCACTGGGCCCACAGCCTGGGCGCCAGGCCGGACCTCTTGGGCGAGGGTTCGCAGCTCACGGGCCCGCCGTCGCAGGGCTTCGAAGCGTGCACGTGAGGCTGGATCGATGGCGGCGAACATGCGCCCAAGGGCTGGTTGCACCACCTGCTGGCCTTGCTCCTGGCGCGTCGCCTTATGCTTCTTCGCGTCGACATAGGCCTGAAACTTGGGGTGGCTCGCGAGCCCTGCGAGGTAGCTCATTTCCACCGCGGCTATCATCGGGAAGACGATATCAGCTTGCCCCGAGATCACGCCCCCCAAGACCCCCGCTCCCACAGCGAGCAGGTTCCAGTGGTTGACGAAGGCCGATTTTATGTACTGCAGAAATCCTGCGCGCTTCGTCATCATCTCACCTTGCGGCAGCGGCCGCGTCCTCTAGCTCGCGTTCGTGCTCGTCCTGCTCGCGCTCGAGTCGATCGATCAAGTCGCGAATATCAAAGACGACCTGTTGAAACCCCTTTTCTCGTTGCATCGCCATGGCGGGACGGTCGGGCGGCGGTACATCGATCTCTTTCAGAATCTTCCCGGGGGAGTTGGAGAAGAGGTAGACACGGTCACCAAGATAGACTGATTCATCGATGCTATGGGTGACGAAAAAGACTGTGGCCTCCACCTCACGCCAGAGCTGAATCAGCGTGTCCTGCATGTGCATTCGTGTGAGCGGATCCAACGCACCAAAGGGTTCGTCCATGAGGATGATCTTCGGCCTGAGGATCAACGTGCGAGCGATAGCCACGCGTTGCTGCATGCCTCCGGAAAGTTCGTGGGGGTATTTGTCGGCGTCATGTTTGACCGAGAGGCCAACCTTGTCGATCCACTCCTTGGCGAGCTCCTCGCGCTCGGCTCGCGACATATCACCTCGGCACTCCAGGCCGAACATGACATTGCGCAAGACCGTCCGGTGGTCGAAGGAGGTGTAAGCTTGGAAGACCATGCCGCGGTCAGCGCCTGGACCGGCCACCTGTTGTCCGTATACGCGCACGTTGCCGCTGGTGGCTGGATGTTGTGGCTCCAGGCCAGCGATGAGCCGCAGGACTGTGGACTTTCCACAGCCTGAAGGGCCAAGGATCGAGACAAACTCACCCTTGTCCGGGATGTCCTCAACGGTGAAGGTCACATCCTTGATGGCGGTGAACTCGTCTGCCTTGCCAACATTGTACGTCTTGGTGACCTTGTCGAAGACCACCACAGGGACACGGTCCCCTTCACGGCGCTCGCGGCGCCCCTTGAGGCTATCGTCTCCAAGGCGCTCGTCTTTGAGATCCTCGTCTTTGAGATCCTCGTCTTTGAGATCCTCGTCTTTGAGATCCTCGTCTTTGAGATCCTCGTCTTTCCGCGCGTCATCAGCCATCAAGTGTTGTCCTTGTACGGAAAGAGGTAAGAGCCCACGAGGTACATCATGCGATCAAGCAAATAGGCCATCACGGTGATGGCGATGAGCGCCAGGTAGACGTGCTCACGTGGTCCACGACGCTGCGACATAAAGATCAACGCGCCCAAGCCACCTTGCACGTTCATCATCTCCACCATGATGATGTAGCCAAAGCCCAGACCGAGAAGGAGGCGCATGGAGTTGAAGATCCCTGGAGCCGCGAGTGGAACGATGACCTTGAAGACCATTTGCCAACGGCTCGCGCCCAAGGTGTAGGCGGTGTCGACATATTTCTGATCGATATCCATCACCCGCTCGGTAGCGTCAAAGAGCACAAAGGCGAAGGACGCGAGGAAGATGAACATTGTCTTCTGAAATTCGCCAAGGCCAAACCAGACGAAGGTGAGGGGGATCAGCGCCGCCACTGGGATATTTCGCCCAGCCACGGCGATGGGCGCCAAGAAAGCGCGGAGAGGTGGGAAACACCCCCCCATCACACCAAGGGGAACGGCGATCAACACAGCGAGGCCAAAGCCCTTGAGCACACGGGAGAGGGAGAGTAGGGCCTCACGGGTGAGGGCACGGTCAAACCACAGAGAGCGGAAGGATCCGAAGACCTCCCCAGGGCTACCAAGCGTCGCGGGGGAAATCCAACGTTCCTCAGCGGCGCCACGGGTCGCCAACCACCAGAAGGCCAGGATGAGTCCAAGGCAGGCAGCGCCCATAGCAATACGCCAAATCAGCGCGATGTCTCCACGGATGCGATAGGTCGATCCGCGCGAACCGAGGTCTGGGTTGGGCTTCTTGCGCAGGGTTTTCTTGCGGGGGGTCTCGGCTGTGACTCCTTCATCCCCGGCGTCGCCGGAGGCGTCAGGTGCGCTCTTGGCGTTTGGCGTCTTCAAGGCAGTGGCGTCGCCAGACGTGCCTGGTGCGTTGTCCTGATCGGACGCCTGTGCGGTGTCCTCGTCAGACGGTGCTTTGTCTGACGAGGATTCATTTTCGCGCTCGGCCATGCGTGACCTCCGCTGCTACGCTATTGCGCTTCGAGAGGATAAACCTTGATTTCAACACGGCGGTTCTTGGCGTGGTTCGCTGGGTCATTGGCGTCGGCGGGGCTTTTCCAGCCCATGCCTTCGGCGGAGAACTGATTGGGCTGTAGCTTCTTGAACTTCTTCACCAGCGCCTGTTTTACGGCGTTCGCGCGGTTCTTCGATAAGTCGCCCACGGCAGAGAAGGGCACGCGGCCTTTCATGGAAGCGTCAGTGTGTCCCTCGATGACGATGCGTGCTGCGCCATATTGACCAGCAAGCTTGCCGACCTCTTCGAGCACGAAGGGCACGTTTGGATCGTAGAGCACCTTGACGCTCTTGCCGCCCTCCATCTTCGCGACCTTCTTGACGATATCGTAGGAGTTGGGGAAGAAGTGCACCCTGATGGTCTTGGTGAGGATCTCGCCGGACTCGGCCTTGATGGAACTCACGGATTTGGGCGTGAAGCGTACATCGTATTCGTTCTTCGAGTTTGCATATTTGGGGATCTTCGCCAGCTTCTTGAGGATGGAGAAGTCCATTACCTGATCGAAGGGGGTCTTCTTGGTGACCTTGCCCATGCGCTTATAGAGGTAGTAGGCGGTGTCCCATGTGCGCTCGAAGTTCGCTGGGTTGTTTCGGTCCAAGAAGAACGCGCGGTTTTCCGCGTAGTTGGTGCTGTGAGCATCCCCAAGCATGCCCAGGGCTTCGCTGGCTGGCAGGTTGTAGGCCTTTGCCATCAGCTTGGCCACCTTCTGCTTATTCCCTTGCGTCTTGAGCTCCGTCATGCCGTCGAAGATGCCTCGCACGATGCCTTCGAGGATGGGTTTGTGGTCTTTGGCGAAGTCAGCGCGAGCAAACCAAACGTCAGCGATGAGCTTGTTGGCCGTGCCAGTGCTCACCAGCATCTTGTTGGCCTTGACCTTGGTGAGGTTGTAGATGTCTGGGGCCCAGGAGACGCAGGCATCGATAGATTTATCGCTGTTGAAGGCCGCCGCTGCCTGGAAGGCATCCGCCGTGTACTTGAACTTCACCTCGGCGGGCTGGATGCCTGCGTTGATCAGCGCGTTGAGCAGGAAAAACTCTGACGGTGAGTTCTGGGCGAGGGCGATAGTCTTGCCCCGCAGTTGATTGATCGTGCTAATGCCGCGGCCGACGATGCCATCGCCGCCATTGGACCAATCTACTTGCTGATAGATGCGCGGCATGGTGCGCGAGTCCTTGCGCAGCTCTTCAAGGAAGAGGGGCACCATATCCAGCGTTGCCCAGCCGATATGTACCTCCCCTGCGGCGTAGGCGTCGCGCATCTTGATTGGATCATCGAGGAGCACCAACTCGAGCTTGAAGCTCTTGCCGCCCGGCGTCTTCCAAACCTTGCCAGGCTTGAGCCCGTTGTTGGCGAGGATGATGGGTGCCCAACCTGCCCAGACGTTGAGGGCGAAACGCACGGTGTTGTTCTTCATGGGCTTGTAGCCGCTAACGCCCTTGACCGCCGGCAATTTGGAGGCAGAGACGAATTTGTACTCTTTGACGGTGGTGGGGGCGTTCTTGTCTGGAGCCTCCACCTCGCCAGCGCCGCCAGCGGTCTTGCCCTTGATCTTGTCGAGGGCCTTCTTGTCGATGTTGCCCACAGGTCCTGTCTTTTTGCCTTTGGGTGCCAAGATATCCATGCGGTAGAGGGCAAAGCCCACCAAGCCCAAGACCACCAAGGCCACCACAATAAAGAATGCAGGTTTCGGCTTACCGGCCATCATTCACCTCGCGTTTGCGTTTATTCTCAGGGAACGTGTTGTTCGTGGATCTTAGATAACGGTTCTTGTTAGTTGCTCTCAGTCAGCTTGTCTGGCCCGGTGATGGGGGCTTCTGTCTCCCCCACAGGACCGAGGGTCTTCACAGCGCTGCCAATATTCGCTGTTGCGGGGGTCTTAAGGCCCATCTCCACCTCGAATTGCCCAAGCAGGTCTTCAGCCATGTGTTCTTCCATGGCCTTTTCAGCCTCGATTTCTTCTATGCCCTCTTCAGAGAAGTCCGCGGCTACGCGCACCTTGCCACGGTTGAGGTCGATCTTGTCCTGCACCACTTCTTCGAGTTGGCCGAAGTCGGTGGTCACGTCAAAGTTGAAGCTCTGGGAGAGCTGGGCGACCTGGGCCTCGGCTTCGGACATTTTGAGGTCGGCGTCGTATTTCTTGATCTGGTCTTTGACGTGCCCCAGCTTCTTGGCAGCGCGTTTTATCTTTTCGACGTTGTTGTTGTAGGCCTGTTCGTGCATGGCCAGCTGCTCGGTGTTTTCTGCAAGCTCGCCCTTCAGCTTCTGTAGGTCGATGGCGAGCTGCCCTGCCGTCTTGCGGTCACCAGCCTTGAGATAGGCCTTGATCTTTGCCTCTAGCTGCACCTGCTGCTTCTTGTTGTTGGTCACCTGGCGGTTCACCCGCTCCACCAGTGCACGATATTGTTCTAGGCCGAGACGACCTTCCTTGAGCTGCTCCACCGCCTTATCGTATTCATATTGCATCTGGGCGATGGGATCCTTCATCCAGAAGTAGTTGGCGAGCTTGTTGAACTGTGCGCGGATGGCCTTGCCAAATTTCCCGAAGATCATCATGTCCCTCGTTTCGTCGAGGCCGCGACTATAACGGCGCTCTATGCGCGATGACAATGGTGGTTTGTGTTAGCCTCACTACACAGATGCACCTTGCCCGATGAAGAGGGGATCGCGGCCATGAAGAGTGCCCCGGACAAGCAGCCTGCGAACCGCTCGGTCTTGCTCGTGGAAGACAACCGCAGCGATGTTGTGTTAGTTCGCGCGATTTTGAGCAGAAGCGCCCTGGCGCCCTTAACCGTGCAGGCAGTGGGGAGCGTGGCCGAGGCCTTAGAGGCCCTGAGTGCAGGAGGCTTTGACGTTGTGCTCCTGGACCTTGGCTTGCCTGATCTGGGCGGCAAGGAGGCGCTGGTAGCTGTGCAGGGCGCAGCTGGAAACACGCCGATTATCGTGCTCAGCGCCCACGACGACGTAGAACTGGAAAGAGAACTCATTGCGGAGGGTGTTCAGGACTATCTCGTCAAGGGCCAGGTGGGTGGCTTTCTGCCTCGTGCCATTATTCACGCTGTCGAGCGCTCTCGCCTGCAACGCACGGTGACGCAGGCCCAAGAGAGCCTCAGCCATATCAACCATGTGCTGCATGCCATTCGGGGCATCATCCAACTAACGCTACGGGAGAGAGACCCCCACGCGCTGGTGGAAAAAACCTGTGAGCTCCTGGTAGAAAAGCGCGGCTATGAAGGTGTGTGGTTCGTGCTCTTCGACAACGAAGGCGCGCCCGAGTTTTTCGCCAAGCGCGGCTGGAAAAAGGGGTTCACCCCCCTCGTGGAGGGCTATCGCGGAGGTAACGCCCCTCCCTGCATCAGGACGGCCTTGGCCACCCAAGGCGCCACAGTCGTTGACCCAAAAGTGGTTTGTGCGGAGTGCCCTATCTCTGGCGCTTACACAGGGGATTTTCTGTTGATCGCCTCGTTGCGCTATGGCGACAGAGTTTTTGGCGTGCTCAACGCGGCCTTGGCAGGAGGAGGCGAGATCTCAGAGGAGGAGGCCTCGCTCTTCGGAGAACTCGCTGATGACGTGGCCTTTGCCCTGCACGACATCGCCCTCGAAAAGACGCGCCAAGAGGTGGAGGAGTCGCTGCGCCGAGAGCGCGACCGCGCTCAGCGCTACCTGGAGATCGCCGGCGTGATGGTGGTGGCCCTCGATGCCGACGGAAAAGTCACGTTGATCAACAGCAAGGCCTGTGTCACGTTGATCAACAGCAAGGCCTGTGAGGTGCTTGGATGGGCCCAAGAGACGGCCATCGGTCGTGACTGGTTCAAGGACAGCCTTCGGGAAGACGTGCGATCCCACACGCGTGACGTCTTCGGCCAGTTGATGCGGGATGAGGTCTCCTTGGCAGCCTACAACGAGAACTCTGTCGTTGGTGCAGGGGGTAAGGAGCGACTGATTGGTTGGCACAACACAGTGCTTCGAGGACCTGGGGGAGAGGTTCGCGGAGCCCTCAGTTCGGGGCTCGACATTACAGACCAGCGGGCCGCGGAGGAGGCGATCCGCGTCTCCGAGAGAAACCTCCGGACGATCTTTGAAGACTCGAGCGACGGCATCGTTCTGGTGGACCCCGCCACACGCATGATCCAGACCGTCAATCGCACCTTTGGCACCATCACCGGCTACTCGCGCGAAGAGAGCGCTACGCT
>JAFCZD010000769.1 GCA_019314525.1 Deltaproteobacteria bacterium | reverse complement strand
GTCTTCCGCGACCGGACAGCTCGCGTCTTCAAGAACGCCATCTTGCGCGCCATCACCAAGGCGCTCACCCAAGCAGCCGCTGGCGCGGTGGGCAAAAAAGCTGGAGGTGGCGGCCTGGGCTGGTTGGCGAAGACTGTCGTAGGCGTCGCAAACCAAGCCACCGAAGAGGCTGACAAGCGCATCTGGAGCACCCTGCCAGGTCGCATCGAGGTGGCACGCGCTTGGGTCACTCCTGGCACACACATGGTCTCACTGCAGCTGCCCAACGGTCGGGTAGCAAATATCCCCAACGTGAAGGTCGAGGCGGGCAAGCGCGTCTTCATCACCTTCCGCAGCATCCCTTGATGAGGAGTTAGCGATGAGCAACCGATTGACGATCATCGGCGCAGCGATCACAGCGGCAACGCTCTTCGCCTGCAACCCTGGCCCCCCACAGCCCGTCTACGGCGGCGGGGGCGGGGGCGGCGGCGGAGCCGTACGCAGCGGCGCCAAGCCGGATTGGGTCGATGGCACCCCCTCCCGCTACCCCCAAATGCAATACCTCTTCGGCGTAGGCCGAGGCCAGGTGCGCATGCCATGCGAGAGCGACGCCCGAGCGGCCTTGGCCAAGACCTTCGAGGCCAAAGTAGTGCAGGTGTCCAAAGATTGGATGGGCCATTTCTCCCGCGTCAACGCCGCGGGCAAAGTACATGTGGAGGCTATGGCCATCAGCCAGCTGACGCGCGTCTCTACCGATTATGTGCTGCGTGGCGCCAAGGTGGTGGAAGTGTGGAAGGGCCCTGGTGCTTTCCATTGCCTAGGCATCATCGATCGCCTACCAGCCGCTCGCACCCTGCGCGAAGAAATCGGCAAGCTCGATGTACAGATCGCCGCCAAGGTTCGAGAGGGCGACGCAGCGCCCGGCGAGACGGCGAAGTTTTTCGCGTACAAGCGGGCCATGGAGCTGCTACAGCGTCGCGAAGCCCTCAACGCCGAGCTGCGCATCATCGACCCCAACGGCATGGGTCAAAAGCCCATCGTGGGCTGGGCTGACCTCGTGGCGAAGTTCACAGGTTCGGCAAGCAGAATCAAGATCGGCCTCAAGCTCACAGGCAAAGACCACAAGCGCCTCCAGACCTGCCTCGCCGAGCAGCTCGGCAAAGAAAAGATCACCGTGTTGGAGACCTCCAACGATGTCGACCTCTTCATCCGCGGCGCGCTCAAGTGGCAATGGGCTGGCGTCAACAATGGTCAGTTCATGGTGAAGATCGAGCTCAACCTGCGTGTCTTCGACATGGAGAGCGGCAAGACCGTAGGTGCCATCACCGACGAGCTGCTCACAGGACGACCCCAGAAACAGCGCGCGCTGCAGACCGCCAACACCAAGCTCTGCTACAAGATGGCCCCCCGCATCGCACGCGAGATCAAAAAACAGCTCTCTCGCTGAATCTTCCTGCTACCCAGCTTCCGATCGCGGTCGATGACGACCTGCTCCTTTCCATCAGCTCCTGCCGTGCCTATACTCTTCAAATAATCTGAAGAGCTGAAGGTGAAGTTCGCCATGCGTCCCAACGATGATGACCTAACTCCCCCACCCTTCACCCCCATGCCTTCCGCCTTGCGCACCGCCGAACTCGACGGCGCTTACCTCAAAGCAGACGTGATGGCTCTCACAGGGGAGCTCGCTGGTCGCCGCTTTGTGATCGATGACGAGCTGCTCATCGGGCGCGACGCCGACACCACGATTCAAGTGCCGGGAAACGACGTCTCCCGCCACCATTGCCGCGTCTACAAGACCACCGCTGGGCATTATGTGCTCGAAGATCTGGGCAGCCGCAACGGCACCCTCGTCAACGGCAAGCCCATCGAGATGCACATCCTGCAGTTTGGCGACCGCTTCCAGGTGGGCACCCGCACCCTCTTCGTGCTCACGAATCATGAAGCCCTCGAGGAGCAGCTGGTGCGCTGGCAGCGCATCGAGCTCATCGCAGAGATGAGCGCGGGGCTCGTGCACGATTTCAACAACTGCATGGCCGCTGTCTTGGGCTATGTCGACTACCTTGAGTATTTCAGCGAGCAAGAGGACATCAGCCTGGAGGAGCTGCAAGAGACGCTGCAATCAGCGCTGCCCTCCATGAAGCTCGCAGCACAAGAGGGGTCAAACCTCGCCCAGAAGGTCTTGCTCTTCGCGCGAGGCACCAAGGAAGAGTCCTTTGCGTCCATCAGCTTCATGACGCTGACGAATGAGGCCAGCAAGGTGGTTGGCCCCAGCTTTGGCGACGCCATCACTATCGACCAACGTATCCAACCGGGCCTGCGGGTCAGAGGTGATAGGACAGAGCTTCTGCAAGTGCTGATCAACCTGATGCTCAACGCGCGGGACGCCATGCCAGAAGGAGGCTCGCTGAGCATTGAGGCTCGAGCGGAGCATGGGGACCAGCATGAGGCCCGAGATCTACAACTCCCCGAGGCGGACGAAGGGTTGGTGGTGATCAAGGTCTCGGATACGGGCACGGGCATGGACGAGGCAACGCGCAAGCGCATCTTCGAGCCCCTCTACTCCACCAAAGCCAAAGGAAAAGGCACGGGCCTTGGCCTCTCCACGGTGGCCCGCATCATCGAAAACCATGGGGGGCAGATCAAGGTTCAGAGCACGCCAGGTGAGGGCACGACCTTCACGTTCTTCCTGCCCCTCGCCACAGAGGCTGGCGAAGCTCGTGAGCCTACCGGTCCCACGATGCAGGTCGCAGGCATGGAGGGCACCCTCGATGACGCACTGCGCAATTTGGTGGTGATGATGGGAGGCGATGAAGAGATGCGCCAGCGCGTCGCCCGCGCCGTGTATGCCCTGGGCTA
>JAFCZD010000768.1 GCA_019314525.1 Deltaproteobacteria bacterium | reverse complement strand
ATGCCACAGAGGATCTTGGCCCCAGCCTAGCCCTCCAGGTTGCCCTTCCCACGCCTTCTCCAAGCTGGCTACTCAGGCGGCCACTCCAAAACACGCTTCGAAACACCTATCCTCCACCCGTCGTTTGGCGGTATGTCACCGGTCGCTTGATGCCGCACTCCACTGCGACCTGCTCGACAATCACCCACTTCGGATACTCGCCAGTCTCCTCATAGGGGCAGGTGTTGATGATCGCGGCCTCCTTCGTACAGGCAGCATCCGCGAAGTGGGCCTCGAGCCCCGTGGATGCCGAGGTGGGCATGCAGCGCAATGCGCCCTCTTTGTCTCGTCGAAAGGCGCAGTCGGTCTGAAATCGAGTATCGTGCCAGCCGAGGAAGATCTTTGCCCCACCCGTGGTTCTGCCCATGCGCATCTTTATTCGCGAGCCACTGGTGTAGAGCTCCAACTCCCCTACAGGCTCGCTCATGCCACCATCAATGCCTGGCGGCTGGCTTCCATCGATGTCTGGTCCCAGGCCCGGCCCCTCGGTGTTTCCGCAGGCGACAGAGAAAAGAGCCCAAGACAGTGAGACGGCGTATGCCAAGATAGTTCGCATTATTCACACTCCTTCGCGGCTCTACGTAACGAGGCCGTGCTTCTTCCCTGAGCGCTCGCAAAAACGCCTCACATGGGGGTCCCGCCCCCCCCTGGCTAGCGCAGTAGTGGCTCGGCCGCGTTCCAGGCAGCTGGGCTCGCCAAGCTGTCTGGGCGGTGAACCCTAGAAAAGGTAAAAGGTTTCGCGTGGTGGAGCGCGCATCTGGCATGGCGCGCGATTTGCAGCCTACGCAAAGGAAGAACGGAGGTCTCTCATGTACCAAGGCGCTAAAGCACTCTCACTCATCATGGTGTTGAGCATCTTTCCAACACCCTACGCCAAGGCAGCCAGCCCCAAGCAGGTAGCCAAGCGCGCGCACAACACGCGGCAAAGACAACTCGGCAAGGCCCTTTGCCAGAAGGGACAACAAGAATATCTCGCCTCAAAGGCCGAGGCGGCTCCCGCGCCGAAGCTATTTTCGCGGGATGGTTGGTAGAGCATCAACATCAAAAAGACCGCATCCAATTCCTTCTATCTTCCCCCAGGATTTGTCGTCGCCGTCGAAAAGAACGTGCGCACGATGGAACGAGCCTTCAACTCGCCCGTCACATTCCCGGAGACTTACCAGGGCAAGGGCGTACCCCCACTGGTGATCAAGAACCACCGCCCGTCGCAGCACGGCAAGGGCCAAGTTTCCTCCGAGAGGCTGATGGACACGCACGTGGGGGGTGGGCGGAACAAGCCCGCGTCCTATGGCAGCAGTGAACGGGGCGGGTATCCGTCCATGATGAGGTTTGGCAAGAAACCCGCCAAGGGCACGGCGCAAGTGCTCGAGCTGTTGAACGCCGTGACAATGCCTGTGTTCGACTCGTATCACCAGCCAACCGTCATCTCGCCCACTAGGAAGATGGTGCAGCAGCACGTCGTGATGACGATTTTCGGCGCGGCCGGCACCGCGGCGGAGAAGGCGCAAGCACGTGAGTTCTTCGCCAAGCCCGAAAACAAGCTCTATCCAGCCGAGAGCTTGGTGTTCGCCCAGAGGGCGGCGCAATCTTTTCCGTTCGACAAAAAGACCGTGGTCGGAGAGCTCGGCGTGAGCGAGGCCACCTGGCAGCGCCTGGAGAAGGTCATGGAGCGAGGGTTGAGGCGATAGCAGGAACGACAAACGTGAACCGGCCCGGCTTCACCGGAGACCAAATTGGTTGAGTCAGGCCGCCTTCACGGCTTTGAAGTGCCTCCGCCGCAGCTCCACGGTCTCCTCTTTCATTCTATCACGCGCTGCGCGTGGCCCTCGAGATCTTCAACCGTGACGCCTCAGCCCTGGGCGCCGATGTCCTTGCCCTCGACCTCCGTTTCCTCCTCCTCGATCACGGCGTCCCCATCGCGCCCAAAGCCCATCTGACGGAGCCAGCGGCCGCTTTCGATCGTGGCGCGGGCGACAGCGCTCCATTCGAGGTACCAGCCCCAGAACTTGTCGCGCTTCTCCTCGATCTGGCGCCGTTGCGCTTCGGGATCGATCGCGGGCTTGTCGCGGATGCTGCCGACCTGCTCGATCATCTTCTTGGCGTTGCCGATCTCGGTCGTCGTCAGGCCGCGACGCGCGAGCAGCTTCAAGGTGTCGTTGTGCGTGCCGCGCAGCTCTTCGATCCGCTGGAGCATCGTGCCCACCGAGATCGTCACCCCGAGCCCGCTCGTCTGGGAGAGGTTCAAAAGGAAGGTCTTGGCGATCTCGAGAGGGCGAACTCGAACTTCGCCCGCGTGTTTGGGTGTGCAGACCGCCGACCTCGGTTGGTCTCGCGAGGGCGAGCCCCATGGCTGGATCGACGAGGCGGACCGTCATCCGGACCTCTGGGACGAGTCGCAGTGCCAAAGGCGCGGAAAAGTGACCAGTCGCCCGTGGCACGGGTCGTGCTTTTAGCAGGGAGAGCCACGCAGGCACCCCCGACCGGAGTTGGTCGAGACATGAGACGGAGGAGCGCATGACTCTGGCGAAGACCCGCACTGTCCTGCTCGGCGATCTCCGGCAGCTCATCGAGCAGAGCCGTGGGCGCGCGGCCGTCGCGGTCAATAGCGAGCTCGTGCTCCTATACTGGAGGGTCGGTCGGCGGATCCGGAGTGACCTGCTGGGTGAGGAACGGGCCGAGTATGGCAAGCAAATCGTTCGCTCGGAGGGGGGCGGCTATCCAAAATACGTCAAAGACGAGGTACGGGCTTTCATTGGGTGCGGGCTCTTGCAGCATGGCTTTGCTCGCTTTGTTTGCAAGTCTTGCGGGCA
>JAFCZD010000767.1 GCA_019314525.1 Deltaproteobacteria bacterium | reverse complement strand
ATAGACGGCAGGTGGATCCGCCAGCACTTCGGTGTTTTTCCCTTTCAGCCGCTTGAATTCCAATGTCTTAGGTACAGGCCATCTGCGGAATGAATCCTGCAACGAGGTGCTGCATGGGGTTGTATCTAAGAAAAATGACGCTTGTTGCCATCTGCTCGGGGTTGATCTTGGCGCCGCTTTCGTCGGCTGAAGCGACGAACTGGAGAAATGCGAAGAATCTCAGAGTCGCCAAGCGCCCCCAGAAGAACGCACGCATTTCAGGTGTATTGAGCCAGGAAAATCGGCACTTCCTTCAAGAGATCAAGCTCGACAAGCAGATCGCCAAGAGCCTTGGGTTTCACATCCTAGCAACGCGTAGAAGCTCTCAGAAGCGTGCCCTCATTGAGATCTTTGACAGCGGCCTCTCTACCTTGCGTGGCATGTACAAGGAGGCACGCGCCATCTCCACCCTCGAGGCCGTCAAGATCGAGGCCACACGACTCGCCGCCATCACGGACACCTTGCTCGTCAGCTCGTCACTGCGTTTTCGTAAGCCCGGCAAGGACATAAGCGGTGTCACCGTCTCGTCTCCCAAGGTCAAACAGATGAACCTCACTGTCGCCAAGAACGACAAAGCCAACTGGGTGGAGACAAGGCTTGGTGGCAAGGAGAGCTACATGGCTCACCGCAATCATTTCATCATCCGCCCCTATCCTGGCGAGATGCGAGAGCTTTGGGAAGACACGCGAAACATTGACCCCTTAGCCACGCGACCCATCGATCGCATCAGCATGCAGCGCCACACCTACAGCCGGCCAGGAAAAGATGGGAAGCCGACCTGGCAGAAAATCGAATTCACACAGATTACCCGTGATGAAAAAGGACGAGGGTGGGTGTCAGGGATTCGAGAGACGGGGGATTCGTGGCACTATGGGCCAGTCCAGTCCGGCTGGAAGGTCTTCTATGAGGGACCCACGAAGATGGGTGAGACACCCTCTCGCTAACCGCCGACGTCATCAAGCATAGGGTGATCGACGCCACGCCACCATGATACCATCATGCTCATGTGGCAGACATCCTGGCGCTTACCCGCTCTCCTCGCACTGGCAGCGTTACACGCAAATTGTACACGAGCGGGCTTCGATGCCAGCGCGGACGCTGGATCAAACAACGACGTCCTCCCCGTCACATTCCAGGTGGAGCATGTCTTCTCTGTCGAAAACTCCAACTGGAATAGCTACGTGGATAACGATGGAGCGACGCCCGTGGAGGCCTCGGGCGTAAGCTGCGATCTTAGCGCCAATGGTTATAACCAATGTGTACATGGTGGAGAGCGGCGCAAGGTTGTCGTGCCAAACATCGCAAGCTGCGCTGGCCTGAGCATCGAGGATGCCCTTGGCCTCTTTGATTGGCTTTGTTGTGACGATATCGACGGCACGGCGACCTTCTACACCACCCGACTCGCCTCGGGCAAAGGCCTGCGGGATCTCGTGCACGCCTCTGGGTTTCACGAAAACTCGGTAACGGTGCGCCTCAACGACACTCTTGTGTCCACCACCACACCCAAAGTGTGGGGCTGGACAAATCCTGTGCAGCCCTTGCCCGACAACGAGGTCGGCGGACCGCTCTCCTTGGATACCCCAGGGGGAATCTACGTGCTCGACAGCTCACGCGCGAGCGGTGGCTATGTGATCGATGGTGATGGTATCTCTGTGGTCGCCCTCCGCGGCGGCACTCTGAGCTGGAATGACAGCAGCGAGGTGAGCTGCCCTGGCACTACCGGAGCAGACCGTCGTGCGCTGATCTGCGCTTGGGAACAAGACCGACTCTGGATCGAAGGGGACTTCACGGGCGGATCAGGCGCGGTGATGGCACACCAACTGCTACACCTGGCAGGGAGCCGCTACTCGGTGCTCAACCAAATCAAAGCCAGCCGCACGCAAGAAGGGTTTGGCACAGAGAACGCAGCCCTGCGCCTTGACCTCGGAAGCAGCAGGCTCACGGACATCGACGTTGATCACAGCGGGGGAGATGGGCTCTCTCTTGGCGACACACATCATACGAGCCTTGTACGGGTTCGTGTGGGGGCAGCTCGCATGGATGGAATCTACCTCTGGAGTAGCGCACACCACAATCGATTCAACCAGATCATGGTGACAGGATCACGGGCAAACGGGATCGTGGTAGAGGGCAACAACAACACGTTTCTCAACACGGAAGCCTCGAGCAACGGGACCGCTGATATCCACGGCGGCTTTAAAGTCGCTGGCACCGAAAATCGGCTCTTCGGTGTAGACGCCCACAATAACTTCCATAGTGGGCTGCTCCTTTATCGAGCCAGCGGAACGACTGTCGTTGGGGGCCGCTTCAGCAATAATGGCTCCTCGGGTGTTCGTTTGATGGGATTTGAGGGGCGTTCATCGTTGGACAACACCCTGGTTAGTATCGTCTCCGCCAATAACGCCCATGGCATCTACCTCAACGCGTGGGATGCAGCCCACAAGACCTTGCGCACCATCGTCAGCCACGCCTCGGTCTTCAACAACAGTTTCATGGGGCTCAACACTGGCTTCGGCGATGATAACCTCGTCAACCAAATGCTCTCCATTAGCAATGCCCAAATTGGGGTAGCGCTCCACAGTGACTCGGACAACAACGTGTTGAGCCAGATCGCCAGCGGGTTCAACTCGAGCTACAATATCGACATCAACGGCGGCTCCGATAACAACCGCTTCACCCAAGGCCTGCTCTTGGGTGGAACCACGCAAAACTGCCATGTGGCGGCAGACAGCTCAGGGCTGATCGACGGCCGTTGGCCGTGATATGGCGTTGAGCTTCAACGGGCGCCTGGACAGAGACGACAGCGTCAACGGCGATGACAACGCAGGCAGCGCCGCAGCGAGCGCCATCACCGATTGGAGCGCCTTCGAAACCCCCTACAGGCTGTGGGGCCCTGATGCCGAAGGCCCCATCGATCCTGTCGCAGACGCCCGCTGTGACACAGGCACATGCCGCATCTGGGATTGGCGCTTCATTGCTGGCGATGAGGTTGTGCGCAACTTCAACGGCGTCCTCCAGGCTGGTACGACGTGCCCTGCTTCAGTTCATGGTGACGTGGTGCTGGACAATATCCAAACGCCAGGAGGCGCCTTTTTGGTGAACGCCGTGGAGATCATCGACGATGCCCAGGGTGATGACGATGGCCTCTGCGAGACAGACGAGGCGTGTATCTACTCACCCCATATCGGCGCTTACCAAGGTGAGGGTGAGGCGAACGTCCCTTGCACCTTCGAGGATGGGGTCGTCTCTGGCGTCACGATGTTCGGGCGCGCCATCCCTTGAGTCAGCGCTACTGGCCAGGTTATCTCATGCG
>JAFCZD010000766.1 GCA_019314525.1 Deltaproteobacteria bacterium | reverse complement strand
TTCCTGGTTTGTTCCGGCTCCGTTGGAGCTTCGGGGCTCAGAGGGCTCGAGGTGGCCTCCAGCAGCAACTTGCGCGCCTCCTCCCGAGTGGCCAACGTCAGGCCGCCCCATGCGGCTCCGCTTTGAGCATGGAGTGAAGGCGTTAGATGTACCCTTCAAACGGAGCCCGGCAGGTGTTACCGCGCACGCTATTTGAGGGGCTAGGATACCAGCTGTGTGATGGCCATCGTGGAGCCTGCGCGCATAGCGCGCAGGCTGCTTGAGGACCATCGGACAGGGGTGCGCGGTAACACAAGGCTGTGACATCTGGTGTCACAGCCTCGAAAGAAAATCCGACTATTTCTGAAATCCCCAACCAGCCCCAAGACGCGGCGAAAGCCTAACGCAGGTTTACTTCCAGCAGGCTTCGCCGCGGCAACGATTAAGCACTCAAGAAACTCCCCCAGTGTCTCCCCCAGCCCAGTGTCTCCCCCGTCCGCCAAGAGCGTAACATCGAGCGACGCTCTTCTACACTTGGATTCTCGCCTTTTCTTGCACGTCATACCCCGCCAACGCGCCCGTCAGCTGTCGCCGCACATCGTCCACCAAAGACGCTGGCTCCAGGACCTCCGCGCGCGGGCCGAAGCTGAGCACCCAGCTCGCTACCTCGCTCAAGCCATCCACCACCATCTCGAGCACAATGGCGCCGCCTGGCGCTGGCTCGACCTTCTGCGTGGGGTGCCACGTTCGCTCCTGCACATAGAGCGCCGCCTCTGGCGCGAAGGAGATCCGAACCTTCTCTGGTTGGCCCTCGTCCATGATGCGAAAGTGCGTCTGCACGAACTCGTCGAAGGAATAGTCCTCGCGCACCTCGAAGCGCTCCTCGGTCGCCACCACGTCCTTGATGCGCCAGATGGCAAAGGTGAGCACACGCTCTCGTCGATGGCAGAGGCCCAGCACATAGTGACCTTGACTGCGTAGCCAGAGGTTATACGGGTCCACCAACCGCTCGCTCTCCACGCCCTGCTGGTTGCAGTATGTGATGCGCACGGTCTTCCGCTCCGCGCAGGCATGGCTCAGCGCCTCCACCAGGGGGCGAAGCTCCTCCGTCACCGTGTGTCCAAAGCGGTCCGCGACGAACACCTTGTCGAGGTCTTCCGCGTAACTGCGCAGCTTAGGGGAAAGGCACGCGTCGAGTTTGTGGATCAGTGAGTCGATGGCCTCACTGAAGACGCTCGCGTGTGGCGCGTCCACGGCACGTCGCATCCAACGTAACGCCAACGCTTCTGAGAGCTGCAGCGGCACGCCGCCTTTTCGCCGGAAGACATCCATCAGCTTCCAGCGCTTGCGCCCTTCTACCTCCTCGGGGGAGAGGGGAAAGCCAGCCTCCTCCAGCGCATGCAAATCGCGATAGAGTCGTCGCGAGGCTGTCGTGTCCTCACCAGCCTCTTCGTGCACACAAAGCCCGTGCGGCATGCCCTCCAGTCGACGGAGAAGCGAGATGATGCGTACCACTTGATCGTTGCGCGGCATGACGGCCCCCAGTGAAAAACAAAGGATAGGCCTTTCTGTCGAGTTTCGGAAAAATCACGTCTCATGATATCCTCCTACAGATTGTAGTGAGAGATCTGCACGTGTTGACCAAAGGGCCTCTCGTTGCCGTTTCGGAGAGTCACCCACGTGCTTCGAGATTCGTATCTCCGCAAAGACTATCCTTCATCCTATTGGATATCGGCCACGCGCAAAACCCGTTCCGTGAGGCGTTTGAAATCTGTGTAGCATTTGGACACGGCGACGGAGTGGGCTTCAAGCGCCATCCGCCGCGGTTAGCTTGAAGATCGGCTTACGGGCGTCTTCTGCCAAGGGAATCAGGCTCTGGTAGTTTTTGATCAGGTCAGCTAACGCTTGCTCGCGAGTTGGGAAGCGATCGCCCGGACTCCCGCCATCATGCCGTTGACCGAGCAGTTCGTTTCCGCACTGGCCGCCATGAGCCGTAATGCAGGAAACCGCGCGTCGTCTCATCGCCGACGAGGATCACTCTCAGGATGCTCTGGCACTACAACTGCTCTCGCGCCCAGGCTTGTCCGGATCAGAGCTCCATGGCCATGCCAGCAAGCGGCTATATCATCGACCCTGACGCAGCTCCCTATACCAGCAACATCGTGCTGACCAATGGCTCTTGGGGCGAAGTTTTAGTCATCGACAGAGTCCTCATCTATGGTGACACCCGATGCAGCTTCACTGAGGCTCGGGTCTCAACAATGACCCTAGCGCCCCTCCAGAGCACCGTGATCGCGGTGGATTGGAAGCCTGGTGGGCGAGGATCTGATCTTGCCGCTCTGCGGGCGAGCACTGCACGCCCCGCTAGGTGATTTTATGGCTCTCATCTGTAAGCGGGTCGAGACCGTCAATGAGAGCTGTCATACGAGGTAGGTGACAAGGTTTCTCTTACCTGGACCTGCGACACAATGCTATATTAGGGCTTGTCCACAAGTCCTAATACGTCACAATTAGGTCCTGTGGAGAGGTCCATTATTTGGAGTTCAACATGCCTGTTCCCATCCCGATGATCGAGTGGCTCATTGCAGATTTCGAGGAGCGTCCTTTACCCAAGACCATCCAACGCGACATTCGGCTCCCTTCAATCGAGCGGAAAGCTGACACGCTGATTGGCATGCGCCGCTCTGGTAAGACCTATCTGATGTTTGCCTCCATCCATCAGCTGGTCGCTTCGGGAGTTCCGAGGAGTCGGATCCTCTATCTCAATCTCGAAGACGAGCGGCTCGGCTCTCCAACCATCGAGTATCTTGATGCAGCCCTCGAGGTATTCTATCGGCGCCACCCTGAGGCGCGAACGATGCGCTCGTATAT